>NZ_JBEXJK010000074.1:0-26347 GCF_040609095.1 Kitasatospora sp. NPDC004799 | reverse complement strand
GTCCGCCAGGTCTTCACCGGCGGTGAGGTCGTCCCGCAGGACCCGGTGCGACGCGTCATGGCGGACTGCCCGCCCCGTCGCGTAGGTCCGCGGGTATCCGGCCGAGCGGCTCAGAAGCCCCCGGTCTGCTCGTCCCGGCGGCGCTGCCAGCGCTGCTCCACCCGGTCCATCATCCCGGCCTTGCGGCGCGGGGCCGCGGCCGGGCGGGCCCCGGCGCCCTGGCCCGCGGGCCCGCGGCGCCAACCGGTCACGGCGAACACCGCACAGCCGAGCATCACCAGGAAGCCCACGACGCTGACCCAGATCTGGTCCGGGACGACCATGCCGCCCATCAGCAGGCCGATGCCCACCACGAAGCCGGCGACGGCCAGGTAGACCCGCCTACGGGTGTAGGTGCGCAGCCCGGTCCCCTCAAGCGCAGACGCGAATTTGGGATCTTCGGCATACAGCGCTCGCTCCATCTGGTCGAGCAGTCGCTGCTCGTGCTCCGAGAGCGGCACGGAGTCCTCCTACTCGTCGGTCGCGGTCGCGACCGGTCCGCCCACCCCGGTCGGGGAGGCAAGTCCAATCAGCCTTGGGGCACACGGTCGGACGCCCGTGCGGGGGACCCGGCCCGTGTCGTCCATATGCCCCACGCGTCCGGCTGTCATGCTTTCCGGCTTTACCCAGATCATACGGTCCGTGGGCCCGTTACGGGGTGGTCTGCGCCGCGTGGGACGGGCCACTTCGAGCGGGGTCGGCCGCACCGGTGTCAACGCGCCACGCCCCGGACAAGTGCCCGATCGGTTGGAATCGTCCCGGACCTGGGCAGGTTCGCCGCCGGGCGGTGCGGCCCGGCCGGGAACCGACCGGCGCGCGGAGGGCGCGCGGAGGGCGCGCGGACCGGCGCACACCCCGGCGACCGACGGGCCTCCGGGGCGCGAACGGCAGCCGTACGGTGTGCGAGGAATCCGCACGACGGCGGAAGGATTCGTGAAGGCGTGAAGGGGCGCGCGGGTCGCGCGGGGCGCCTCAGGCCAGGGTGGCCAGCAGGTGCAGCTGGGTCGCGACGGCGTGGAAGGCGGGCTGCGCGGCGGCGGCCTCCTCCAGCTTCAGCAGCGCCTCCAGCGCGCCCGGCTCGGTGTCCACCAGCACGCCGGGGACGAGGTCGGAGAAGACCCGGACGCCGTGCACCGACTCCACCCGCAGACCCGCGGCCTCGGCCAGCCGGCCCAGCTCCTCGCCGGTGAAGCGGCGCGGCATCGGGTCCTGCTCGCCCCAGCGGCCGTCGGCGGCGGAGAGCACGGTGCGGGCCTCGGTGAAGTGGCCGGCCAGCGCCCGGGCCAGCACGGCGCCGTTGCGGTTGGCCGCCAGCAGGCTGACCACGCCGCCCTCGCGCAGGGTGCCGGCCAGGCTGCCGAGCGCCTCGGCCGGGTCGTCCACGACCTCCAGCACGCCGTGGCAGAGCACCGCGTCCACGCTGCCGGGGGCGACCAGCTCGGGCAGGGTCTGGGTGTCCCCCTGGACGGCCCGCACCAGGTCCGTCACGCCGGCCTCGGCGGCCCGGCGCTCCAGGGCGAACAGGGCGTCCGGGCTCGGGTCGACCACGGTGACGCGGTGGCCGAGCTTGGCGACCGGCACCGCGAAGTTCCCGGTGCCACCGCCGGTGTCGACCACGTCGAGCACCGGCTGGTCGAGCTCGGCCGACCGCTTCTCCAGGGCCGCCCGGACCACCTCCCACACCACGGCGGTACGCAGGGCACTGCGGGGACGCGTCGGGTACAAGGTGGGGCTCCTTGGCACGTGCAGTTCGATCAGGATGCCTCCACCTTAGACCGGCCCGCGGGCCGCCCCGCTCACGCGCCCGGCGGCTCGTCGCCGTCCAGCGGCAGCCGGGGCGGGGGCGGCGCCGCGTGCAGGCCGAGAAGCCGCTCGACCAGGCGCAGGAAGAGGGCGGAGTTGCGGATCAGGTCGTCGGCGTCCCGGGCCGAGGCGGCGCCCCTGATCCCGGCCTCGGCGGCGGCCCGGCGGCGGGCGCCGGCCCCGTAGTAGACCGCCCACTCGGCGAGCTCGGGGGCCACCTCGGGCAGCACCTCCCAGGCGCTGCGGATCGCCTTGCGCCGGCGCGGGCTCTTCTCCGGGCGGCCGCGCACCGCCAGGACGGCGGCCACCGTGCGCAGCGCGGCCAGGTGGGCGGTGGCGTAGCGCTCCAGCGGGTCCTCCAGGGCGCGGGCCCGGGCGAGGGTGCGGTGGGCGTGGGCGAGCAGGTCGAGGGCGGCCGGCGGCGCCCCGACCCGGCGCAGCACGGGGTGGACGTCGGATCCGGCGGGGCGCCCGACGGACGGACCCGGGAAGTGCGGCAGGGCGGCGGAGTGGAGGCGGGCGGTGACGGGCTCAGGATGGCTGATGGTCATGGTCTCCCCCTTCCGAGGCAGCGCGCGGACCGGGCGGCCCGTGCCCTTCCATCGTGAACGGCACCACTGACAATCCGTCCGGTCGAATCCGGCCAGGCCGTCCGCCGCCCCGGAAAGCGGCCGGAAAGCGGCCGGAATGCGGGGTCGAAATGCGGGGTGGGAACGCGGGGTCGGAATACGGGTTCGGAGTCGGGAAGCGCGGTCGACATGCGGGCTCGGGACGCGGCCGGGAAAAGGCGTAGCGGCGGCGGGCGCGGAACTCCCCCGGTTCCGCGCCGCCGCCGTGCCGTCGCTCCGCCGTCCCCCCACGGTCGGCGGTGGCGAACTCCCCCCGTGGCCGGTCTCCCCCGACCCGCTCCGCCGCCCCGTGCCGGCGGTGCGGGGACCGTGACCAGCCCCGTGCCGGCGGTCCGTCCGCCGCCTCCCCCGGCATTCGCGGCCTGGGGACGGACGGATCCGCCGCCCGGGCGGGCCCGGCGCCCGACGCGCCGCCCTCCCGGGTGCCACCACTCTCCCGTCTCCGCAGGTCGACGGCCATCCGCTGTCGTACTCAACCGTGCACCTGAGTATCCGTACTCAGTCCGCCCCGCCCCGCCGGCCGCCGGAACCGGGACGTGCGTCCGCGGCGTCCCGGCTGCCGGTACGGTACGGCGCAGTGGGCCCCGGCGAAGGGGCGCCAGGACGAGGAGGGGGACGCGATGACGGTCCTGCCGCTGATCTTCACCAGCGGACTGGCCAGCGGCATCAACGCCTACGCGGTGGTGCTGCTGCTCGGCCTGCTGGGCAGGTTCGGCGACGCGGAGTCGGTGCCGCAGGCGCTGGAGCGCACGGACGTGCTGATCGTGGCCGGCCTGCTGTTCACCCTGGAGGCGGTGGCCGACAAGATCCCGTACGTGGACAGCGTCTGGGACCTCGTGCACACGGTGATCCGGCCGATCGCCGGTGCCACCGTCGGCGTGCTGATCGCGAGCAACGACCCCGGCTCGATCGGCGAGGTCGCGGCCGGCGCGATGGGCGGCACCTCGGCGCTGGTCAGCCACCTGGTGAAGGCCTCGCTGCGGATGGCCGTCAACACCTCCCCCGAGCCGGCCAGCAACATCGTGGTCAGCCTGGCGGAGGACCTCTCGGTGGCCGGCCTGGTCACCCTGGCGATCTTCCACCCCTGGCTGGCCGCCACGGTCGCCGCCGTGGTCCTGGTCGCCGGCCTGCTGCTGGTCCGGCTGGTGATCAGCCGGATCCGCGCCTTCCGGGCCCGCCGCCGCGAACGCCGGGCCGCCCGGGCGGCGGCGGGAGCCGTGTAGGCATCGTCCTAGGATTTGGTGCCATGGCACAGATCGTCATCATCGGCGCAGGAATGAGCGGGCTCGCGGCGGCCTCCCGGCTGGCGACCCTCGGCCACCGGGTGACGGTCTGCGAGGCGAGCGGCACGTACGGGGGCATGGTCGGGCGGTACGAGCGCGACGGGTTCGCCTTCGACACCGGACCCGGCCTGCTCACCCTCCCGGCGGTCTACCGCGACCTCGCGCTGAAGACCGGCAAGGAGCCGCTGGAGCAGCTGGTCGACCTGGTCCCGGTCGACCCGGAGAGCCGGCACCTGTTCCCCGACGGCACCGCCGTCACCCTGCCGAACGCCTCCCGCGGCGGCGTCAGCCAGGCGCTGGACGCCGCCTTCGGCCCCGGTTCCGGGGCCCGCTGGAGCGAGGTGATGAACCACGGCCGGACGGTCTGGGAGGCCACCCGCCGCCCGCTGCTGGAGGAGGCGCTCCCGGCCGACCTCGGCGTCCTGTCCGCCACCGGCCGGGCCCAGGTGGACACCGACCCGTACCCCGTCCCGCCGCGCACCGGCCTGGCCCGGCTGCGCAAGCCGGTCCGGTGGACCCTCGACGACGTGGCCCGGCGCCAGCTCGGCGGCCACCCCGGCCTGACCGCCCTGCTGGGCGAGCCCGCGCTGCGGCACGGCCTGCTGCCCGGGCAGGCCCCGGCCGGCGCCGCCGTGCTGCCGTACATGGAGCAGTCCTTCGGCGTCTGGTACGTCCGGGGCGGCCTGCGCGCGCTCGCGGACGCCGTGTACCGGCGCTGCGAGCTGCGCAAGGTCGCGTTCCGCTTCGACACCCCGGTCACCCGGGTGGTCGTGGAGAACGGCCGGGCGGCCGGGGTCGAGACGGCGGACGGACGGATCGACGCGGACCTGGTGGTCTCGGCGATGGACACCGACGCGCTGTTCCACCGCGGCATCGCCGAGTGGCCGGGGATGCCGGCCGAGGAGTGGGAGCCGTTCGAGGTGCCCGGCCGGTTCAGCGTGCTGCTCGCCCTGCGCGGGCCCCGGCCCGAGGGCACCGTGCACCGGACGGTGGTGCACGCGGCCGACCCGGCCGCCGAGGAGAACGCCCTCACCCTCTCCGAACCGCTCTGCGAGCGCCCCACCGTGCAGGTGCTCCGCCCGGACGACCCGGCGCTGCGCCCCGACGACGAGCACGAGAGCGTGGTGCTGACCGCGACCGTCCCGGCCCAGGAGGAGGACGTCGACTGGTCCGCCCCCGGCCTCGCCGACCGCTACGCCGACCAGCTGCTCGCCCACGTGGACGCGGCCGGCCTGGGCCTGCGCGAGCGGGTGCTGTGGCGGGTCGTGCGCACCCCGCTGGACACCCACCGGGAGACCGGCGCGCTGTTCGGCTCGGTCGCCCGCCCGGTGCTCGCCGGTTCGTACGCGGGGCTGCACGCCGCCAACGAGTCCCCCGTCCCCGGCCTCTACCTGGTCGGCGGCAACGCCCATCCCGGCGGCGGGCTGGCCCGGGTCGGCATGTCGGCCTGCATCACCGCCGGCCTGATCGGCCCGGCGTAGCAGCTACCGGGCAGCCCCGGCGCCCGGTCAGCCCTGGTGCCAGGTGTTCTGCTGCTGGTAGCCGTGCTGGTCGTACACCGGCTGCTGCGGGATGCCCTGGACCTGCTGGTCGGGCTGGGGCTGCCAGTGCTGCTGGGGCTGGGCGTTCTGGTCCCAGGCCTGCTGGTGCTGGGGCTGCTGGTAGCCCGCGTACGGGTCCTGCTGCTGGCCCTGCTGCTGCGGGTAGCCGCCGTACGGGTCCTGCTGGTGCTCGGGGTAGCCGCCGTAGCCCTGCTGGTCGTAGGCGTAGGCGGGCTGCTGCTGGGTCTGCCACTGCTGCTGGTCGTAGCCGGCCTGGTAGGCACCGGCGTACGGGTCCTGCGGCTGCTGCTGGACCTGCGGCTGCTGCTGCTCGTAGTACCCGGGGGCGTAGACGCCGTCCTGGGCGAGCTCCTGCATCTCGAAGGCGGCGGTCTGCTCGACCTCCGGCACCTCGTCGGGCACCGGCACCGCGACCGGCACGGGGGCCGGGGCCGGGGTCTCCTCGACGGCGCTGACCTCGCCGACCCGCTTCCTCGGCGCCGCGACGGCCGCCACCGCGGCGCCGCCGGTGAGGGCGCCGAGCAGCGGCACCTTGGCGAGCGGGCCGGGCAGGCTGCCGTCGGGCTTCCGCAGCGACCAGCCGGCCCGGTAGCCGCGCTTGACCGAGAGGGTGACGAAGGTCTGGCCGACCGCGAACAGCGCGGCGCCCGCCCCGATCACCACGACGGAGCCGAGGGCCATCCCGGCGGCCACGCCCAGGAAGCCGGTCAGGGCCAGCACCCGCCAGTGCAGCGGCGCCCGGTTCTGCAGCAGCACCTCCGCGACCAGCCAGAGCGCCACCACCGCCAACGCGGCGTACAGCAGCAGGTATCCGATGCCCATCCGCCCGCTACCTCCAGTCGCGTGCCCGCGCGTGTCCGCCGCGCGTGTGCGGCGACTGTACCGGTTCAACGGCCCGGGTACCGCATCGCGTTCCCACCGCCGGCGGACACCGGGCGCACACGACCGAGCCCGCCACCGTCGGTACGGTGACGGGCTCGTGAACGCCTGCCGAAGAACCGCTGGAGAAGAGCCGGACGGGCGCGCGCTACCGCCGGTGCAGCCCCAGGTTCTGGTAGATCTCCAGCGTCGCCGTCGAGTGGTTCAGCGTGATGAAGTGCAGACCGGGCGCGCCCTCGGCGAGCAGGCGCTCGGCCATCGCCGTGGCGTGCTCCATGCCGATGGCCCGCAGCGCCGCCGGGTCGTCGACGGCCGCCCGCAGCCGGGCCTCCAGGTCGGCGGGGAAGGCCGAGCCGCTGAGCTGCGGGAAGCGCTCCAGCTGCTTGGCGTTGGTGACCGGCATGATCTCCGGGATGATCGGCGTCTCGCAGCCGGCGGCCGTCACCCGGTCGCGCAGCCGCAGGTAGTCGTCCACCTCGAAGAACATCTGGGTGATCGCGTAGTCGGCCCCGGAGCGGATCTTCGCCACGAAGTGCCGGATGTCCTCGTCCCAGTCGGTCGACCGCGGGTGCATGTTCGGCGAGGCCGCGACGCCGACGCAGAAGTCGCCGATGCCCTTGATCAGCTCCACCAGCTCGTACGCGTAGGTCACGCCCTCGGGGTGCTTGACCCACTCGCCCATCGGGTCCCCGGGCGGGTCGCCCCGGACCGCGAGGACGTTGCGCACGCCCTGGTCCGCGTACTGGCCGATGATGTTGCGCAGCTCCGCGATCGAGTGGTCCACCGCGGTGAGGTGGGCGACCGGGGTCAGGGTGGTCTCGGTGGCGATCCGGCCGACCATGTTGACCGTGCGCTCGCGGGAGGAGCCACCGGCGCCGTACGTCATGCAGACGAAGTTGGGGTCGAGCGGTTCGAGCCGCCGGATGGCGTCCCAGAGCCTCTGCTCGCCGACCTCGGTGCGCGGCGGCATGAACTCGAAGGAGAAGGAGCGCTTGCCGGCCGCCAGGAGGTCGCGCACCGTCAGTGCGCGATCCGTTCTCGTGGAAGCGATACCGAGTGCCATGCTGGCAGGCTATCCGGCGGTCGGAGGGGCCGGACAGCCGGAGTCCATCCATTGAGACAAGAGATGGACAACGTTCCGTTTCTCCCCGGGGCCGGCGCCTGAACGCCTCCCCCCTGTCCCCCCGGCAGGGCCGCTCGCATGCCTGTTCCCAGCCGCACCGCTACGCTTGCTGCACCCCAGAGAACCAGCGGAGCCCCATCGTGACCTCGTCCAGCACCCGGCCGGCCAACCCCAGTGCGGCCAACCCCATTGACGTGGAGGACGTCCGCGCCCGCGTCAACGCGGCGCTCGCCGCGTTCATGGACGGCCAGTCCGTGCTGCTCGACAAGATCTCGCCCCAGCTGGTCCCCGCCGCCGACGCGCTGCGCGACTTCCTGCTGGACGGCGGCAAGCGGCTGCGCCCGGCCTTCTGCTACTGGGGCTGGCGCGGCGCCGGCGGCCCGGCCGGGGGCGCCACCGGCGAGGCGATCGCCAACGCGGCCGCCGCGCTGGAGCTGCTCCAGGCGAGCGCCCTGGTGCACGACGACCTGATGGACCGCAGCGACACCCGCCGCGGCCTGCCCTCGGTCCACCGCCGCTTCGAGGCGCTGCACCGCGCCAACGGCTGGCGCGGCGACCGCGAGCAGTACGGCGCCTCGGCCGCGGTGCTGCTCGGCGACCTGCTGCTGATCTGGTGCGACGAGCTGTTCCTGCGCTCCGGCCTGGCGCCCGCCGCCGTCCTGGCCGCCAAGCCGGTGTTCGACCTGATGCGCACCGAGGTCATGCTCGGCCAGTACCTGGACGTGCTGGAGCCGGTGGCCGGCGACTCGACGGACGAGGGCGCGCTGGACCGGGCCCAAACCGTCCTGCACTACAAGTCCGCGAAGTACACCATCGAGCGGCCGCTCCAGGTCGGGGCGCTGCTGGCCGGCGCCGGGCCGGACCTGGTCGAGGCGTACGGGGAGTTCGGGCTGCCGCTGGGCGAGGCCTTCCAGCTGCGCGACGACCTGCTCGGCGTCTTCGGGGACCCGGCCGTCACCGGCAAGCCGGCCGGGGACGACCTGCGCGAGGGCAAGCGCACCCTGCTGATCGCGCACGCGATGCGGGGCCTTTCCGCCGCCGACGCCCGGCACCTGGACGAGCGGCTCGGCGCGCCGGACCTGGCCGCCCCGGAGGTCGCCGAGCTGCGCGAGCTGGTCGCCCGCAGCGGCGCGCCGGAGCTGGTGGAGCGCCGGATCGAGGAGCTGATGCGGCAGTCGCTGGCCGCCCTGGAGGCGGCGCCGCTCGCTGACCGGCAGGCCCGTACGGTGCTGCTGGCACTGGCCGAGGCCGCCACCGTCCGCACGTACTGACGGACGGCGACGGCCTCGGGGAGCCTGCGAACCGGGGCGGTCAGAGCGCGGCGCGCACCCGGCGGGACAGCTCCGCGGCGGCGGCCCGCGGGTCGGCCGCGGCGGTGATGGCCCGCACCACGACGATCCGGCGGGCACCGGCGGCCAGCACCTCGTCCAGGTTGCCGAGGTCGATCCCGCCGATCGCGAACCACGGCCGGTCGGTGGCCTGCTTCGCCGCGTACGAGACCAGGCCGAGGCCCGGGGCCGGGCGGCCCGGCTTGGTCGGGGTCGGCCAGACCGGGCCGGTGCAGAAGTAGTCCACCCCGGGCTCGGCGATCGCCGCGTCCACCTCGGACTCGGCGTGGCAGGAGCGGCCGATCAGCACGTCCTCGCCGAGGATCGCCCGGGCGGCCGGCACCGGCAGGTCGTCCTGGCCCAGGTGCAGCACGTCCGGCCGGGCCGCGTGGGCGACGTCGGCGCGGTCGTTGACGGCCAGCAGCTTGCCGTGCCGGCGGCAGGCGTCCGCGAAGACCTCCAGGGCCGCCAGCTCCTGCTTGGCCTCCAGGCCCTTGTCGCGCAGCTGGACGATGTCCACCCCGCCCGCCAGCGCCGCGTCCAGGAACTCGGCGAGGTCGCCCTGCTCCCGGCGGGCGTCGGTGCACAGGTACAGCCGGGCGTCGGCGAGCCTGCCGCGCGGGCCGGTCATCACAGCGCCATGGCCTGGGCGCGGCGCTTGACCTCGGTCGCCCGGTTCTCCCACAGCGCCTGCACCGGGGTGCCGGGCAGCGACTCGTCCTCGGTGAACATCCACGCGATGATCTCCTCGTCGGAGAACCCGCTGTCCCGCAGCACGGTCAGCAGGCCGACCAGGTGCTTGACCGGGCCGTCCTCGTCGATGAAGGCGGCCGGGACCTGAAGGGACTTGTTGGGGCCGCGGCGGACCGCGATCAGGTCACCCTTCTTGACCATGTTGCGGACCTCGGTGACCAGCACACCCCACCGCTCGGAGATGTCGGGCAGGTACAGCCACTCGGGGACCAGGGCTTCAGTCTTGGCATCGATCTCACTCACGGCACCAGACTGCCACCTCGGGGGCCCACCGCGCACACGCCCCCGCGCCCCGGCCGCCTCCGGCTACGCCGCGGCCGCCTTCAGCGGCACCGCCGGGTCGGCCGCGCGGGCCGGATCGAGCGCGGTTCCGCGCTCGATCAGCTTCCGCCCCTGGGTGAGGTCGCGCGGCCGGTCCACGGTCAGCAGCGCGCTCGGCACGCCGTCGCGCAGCCAGAGCACCGACCAGTCGCCGTCCTGCGGGCCGCCGCGCCGGAGCAGTTCGTCGCCCTCGGCGTGCCGGCCGGCGTACTGGACCATCCGCCCGAACTGCTCGGACCAGAAGTACGGCACCGGGTCGTAGGCCGGCGCGTCCGCGCCCAGGACGGCGGCGGCCGCCGCCTCGCCGGACTGCAGCGCGTGGTCCCAGTGCTGGACGGCCAGCCGGGCGCCGGCCCGGGCCGAGGGGTAGCTGACGCAGTCGCCCGCCGCGAAGACGCCGGGCAGCGAGGTGCGCAGCCGCCCGTCCACCACGACGGCGCCGGCCGCGTCCAGCTCGACCCCGGAACCGGCCAGCCAGCCGGTCGCCGGGCGGGCCCCGATGCCGACCACCACCTCGTCGGCGGGCAGGTGCGAGCCGTCCGCCAGCAGCACCGCGCCGGGCTCGACGGCGGCCACCCCGACCCCGCAGCGCAGGTCGACCCCGGCCTCGGCGTACCAGGCGGCCATCGCCGAACCGATCTCCGTGGGCAGCGCCCCGGGCAGCGGTGCCGGACCGGCCTCGGCCACCGTCACCTCGCAGCCCGCCGTGCGGGCCGCGGTGGCCACCTCGGCGCCGATCCAGCCCGCGCCGACCAGCACCAGCCGCAGCCCGGGGCGCAGCAGCGCGCGCAGCGCCAGGGCGTCGTCCAGGGTGTGCAGCAGGTGCGCCCGCTCGGCGCCGGGCAGGGCGCGCGGGACGGCGCCGGTGGCGATCACCAGCGAGCCGTACGGGAGGTCGCCGCCGTCGGTGTGCAGCACGCCGGGGGTGAGGCCGGTGGCGCGGCGGCCGGTGAGCAGCTCGATGCCGAGCTGCCCGTAGTCGATGTCCAGGGCGGTGGAGTCGGTCTTGCCGAGCAGCACGTCCTTGGAGAGCGGCGGCCGGTCGTACGGCGCGTGCGGCTCCTCGCCGACCAGCGCGATCCGCCCCTGCCAACCGCCCTGCCGCAGCTTGAGGGCGCACTGCGCCCCGGCCAGCCCGGCTCCGACGACGACCACCTGATCCGTTCCGCTCAGCTCTGCCACGCCCGTCACTGTACTCAGCGGCACTCGGCGGCCGGCCGGCGGCCGCGGGCCGTCCCGCCCCGCCGCCCGCCCGCCTGCCCCGGCGTCCACGCTGCGTCCACGCTGCGTACGGGCCTTCGGCCGGGCCGACCACCGGCGTTAAGGTGGGGGCACCACACGGGAGCCCGGCGGACCGGGCTGAGAGGCGGGCTGGCACGGCCCGCGACCGTCCGAACCTGATCCGGGTCATACCGGCGAAGGGAGAAGAGCAGCTTTGTCACGCTTGCTACCGGGCGCCCACGCCGACGTGCTGGTGATCGGCGGGGGCATCGTCGGCCTCGCCGTCGCCTGGCGCGCCGCCCAGCGCGGCCTGCGGAACGTGATCGTGGTCGACCCCGCCCCCGGCGGCGGTGCGGCCCGGGTCGCGGCCGGGATGCTCGCCCCGGTCACCGAGCTGCAGTACGGCGAGGAACCGCTGCTGCGCCTCGGGATGGCCTCGAACGAGCGGTACGCGGCCTTCGCCGCCGAACTCACCGAGGCGAGCGGCGGCCAGGACACCGGCTACCGCCGGTGCGGCACGCTCGCCGTCGCGCTGGACTCCGACGACCGCGCGGAACTGCGCGAACTGCACGACTTCCACCGCCGGCTCGGCCTGGACTCGACCTGGCTGACCGGCCGGGAGGCCCGCAAGCTGGAGCCGATGCTCGCCCCCGGCGTGCGCGGCGGCCTGCACGTGGCCGAGGACCACCAGGTGGACGGCCGCCGGCTGCTCGACGCCCTGCTCCTCGCCTGCGAGCGCGCCGGCGTCACCGTCCACCGGGCCGAGGCCGTCGAGCTGCTGGTCGAGCACGACCGGGCGACCGGCGCCCGGCTCTCGACCGGGGAGCGGGTGACCGCCGAGCAGGTCGTCCTCGCCGCCGGCCCGCACAGCCACCGGCTGCCCGGCCTGCCCGAGGGGGTGCTGCCCGCGATCCGCCCGGTGAAGGGGCAGGTCCTGCGCCTCCGGGTCCCGGACGCCTACCGGCCGTTCCTGTCCCGCAACGTCCGCGCCGTCGTCCGCGGGCAGCACCTGTACCTGGTGCCGCGGGAGAACGGCGAGCTGGTGGTCGGCGCGACCACCGAGGAGCAGGGCTACGACACCACCGTCACCGCCGGCGGGGTGTACGAACTCCTCCGCGACGCCCACGAGTTGGTCCCGGGGATCACCGAACTCCCGCTGCTGGAGACCTCCGCGGGGCTGCGCCCCGGCTCGCCGGACAACGCCCCGCTGCTGGGCCCGACCGCACTGCCCGGACTGGTCGCCGCCACCGGCCACTACCGCAACGGCGTGCTGCTCACCCCGGTGACCGCCGACCTGGTCTCCGCGTACCTGGCCACCGGCGAAGTCCCGGACCTCGCAAGGCCGTTCGCGCCCACCCGGTTCTCCCCCGACCACTCCACCACGAAGGCCTCCGCATGACCGAGACCGCCCCGAACGGGACCTCCCCGGACGAGATCGCCCTGACCGTCAACGGCGAGCCCCGCCGGGTGTCCGCCACGACCACCCTCGCCGAGGTGGTGGCCTCGGTCAGCAAGGCCAACACCGGTGTCGCCGCCGCGCTCAACGAGGCCGTGGTGCCGCGCAGTTCGTGGTCCGGGACGGCGCTGAACGGCGGCGACCGGATCGAGATCCTCACCGCCGTCCAGGGAGGCTGAGCCATGGCCGACGACACGCTGACCATCGCCGGGACGACCTTCTCCTCCCGGCTGATCATGGGCACCGGCGGCGCGCCCAGCCTGGAGGTCCTGGAGCGCGCCCTGCTCGCCTCCGGCACCGAGCTGACCACCGTCGCGATGCGCCGGGTCGACGCCTCCACCCAGGGTTCCGTCCTGGACGTGCTGACCCGCAACGGCATCCGGGTGCTGCCCAACACGGCCGGCTGCTTCACCGCCGGCGAGGCCGTGCTGACCGCCCGGCTGGCCCGCGAGGCGCTCGGCACCGACTGGGTCAAGCTGGAGGTGATCGCCGACGAGCGCACCCTGCTGCCCGACCCGATCGAGCTGCTGGACGCCGCCGAGACGCTCGTCGACGACGGCTTCACCGTCCTGCCGTACACCAACGACGACCCGGTGCTGGCCCGCAAGCTGGAGGACGTCGGCTGCGCGGCCATCATGCCGCTGGGCTCGCCGATCGGCTCGGGCCTGGGCATCCGCAACCCGCACAACTTTCAGCTGATCGTGGAGGGCGCGGGCGTCCCGGTGGTCCTGGACGCGGGCGCCGGCACCGCCTCCGACGTGGCGCTGGCGATGGAGCTGGGCTGCGCCGCGGTGATGCTCGCCTCCGCGGTGACCCGCGCTCAGGACCCGGTGCTGATGGCCGAGGCGATGCGGCACGCCGCCGAGGCGGGACGGCTCGCCCACCGGGCCGGCCGGATCCCGCGCCGCTTCCACGCCGAGGCCTCCTCCGCGATGGCCGGCCGGGCCGACCTGGACACCCGGGAACGGCCCGCGTTCTAGGAACCGAGGCCTGTGTCACAAGCCGGGCACAGCCGGGCCCGGGGGCGGTGTCCTCCGGGTCCGGCCGCCGGTCCCCCGACTAGACTCGCCGGGTGGACATGGCACTGCACGACCCCCTGATCGGCACGCTGCTCGACAACCGGTACCGGGTCGAGCAGCGCATCGCCACCGGCGGGATGTCCACCGTCTACCAGGGCACCGACACCCGCCTGGACCGGGTGGTCGCGCTCAAGGTGATGCACCCCTCGCTGGTCGGCGACGAGGGCTTCACCGCCCGCTTCATCCGCGAGGCCAAGGCGGTCGCCAAGCTCACCCACCCCAACGTGGTCAACGTCTTCGACCAGGGCGCGGACGGCGGCCACGTCTTCCTCGCCATGGAGTACGTGCCCGGCCGCACCCTGCGCGACCTGCTGCGCGACCGCGGCGCGCTGTCCGTCCGGGCCGCGCTGGACGTGCTGGAGCCGGTGCTGGCCGCGCTCGGCGCCGCCCACCGGGCCGGGCTGGTCCACCGCGACGTCAAGCCCGAGAACGTGCTGATCACCGAGGGCGGCCTGGTCAAGGTCGCCGACTTCGGGCTGGTCCGGGTGCTCGGCGGCGCCGACGGCGCGCCCACCTCGACCACCACCGCCACCGGCGGCACGGTCCTGGGCACCGTCTCCTACCTGGCCCCCGAGCAGATCCTCCCGGACGCCCCCACCGACCAGCGGGTGGACGTCTACGCGGCCGGCATCCTGCTGTACGAGATGCTCACCGGCCGCCGCCCGCACACCGGCGACAACCCCGTCCAGGTCATGTACAAGCACCTGCACGAGGACGTCCCGGCCCCCTCGCTGGTCGCCCCCGCCGTCGGCCCCGCCCTGGACGCGATAGTGGCCGGCGCCTGCGCCCGGTCCGCCGACGCCCGCCCGTACGACGCGGTCGAGCTGCTCGCCGCCCTCCAGCGGGTGCGCCGCACCCTCACCCCGGCCGAGCTGGACGCCGAGCCGCCGGCCTCCACCCGGCCCAGCCCGCGCTACCCGACCAGCGAGCCGACCTCGGTGATCCAGCCGCTGCCGCGGCCCGCCGAGGCCCCGCCGACGGAGCGCACCAGCGTGCTGGACATGCCGCCGGAGCTGATGGACGAACTGCTCGCCGAGCCCCGCGCGTACGACGAGCCGACCCCGGTGCGGCAGCGCCGGCCGGGCCCGCTGCGCCGCGTCCCCCGCAGGACGCTGATCTGGACAGCCGCGCTGGCCGCCCTCGTGCTGGCGATCGGCGGCGCCACCTACGGGATCTCCGAGGGGCTGTACGGCTCGGTGCCGGGCGTGCTCGGCAAGGACCGGGCCGAGGCGCAGCGGGTCCTGGACACGTCGGGCCTGCACGGGAAGTTCGTCGAGGTGTTCAGCGAGTCCGTCCCGTCCGGGCAGGTGATCTCCACCGACCCCGGGGTGGGCGCGCGCACCCGCAAGAGCGACAGCGTGACCGTCACCGTCTCCAAGGGCCCCAAGCGGATCGCGGTGCCGGACCTCACCGGCAAGAGCGCCGCCGACGCCGCCGCGGCCCTGACCGGCGCCCAGCTGACCAGGGGCGGCGTGACCGAGACCTACGACGACACCGTGCCCGAGGGCTCGGTGATCAGCAGCTCGCCGGCGGCCGGGCAGCTGCTGCAGGAGAACTCCGCGGTCGCGCTGGTGGTCAGCAAGGGCATGGTGCCGGTCCCGAACGTCACCGGGATGAGCAAGGACGAGGCGCAGAAGGCGCTCCAGGCGGCGGGCTTCACCATGCAGACCAGCGGCTGGGACGTGTTCGGCGCGGTCACCTCGTCCGGCCAGAGCCCGGCGGCGGGCGAGCGGCGACCGCAGCGCAGCGCGGTGACGGTCAAGTTCTCGCTGTTCTAGCGGTTCCAGCGCCCGGCGGGGTTCAGCGCAGCGGCCCGTCGCCGGGCTCCTCCTGGTAGGAGTAGCGCTGCTCGCGCCAGGGGTCGGCGAGGTTGTGGTAGCCCCGCTCCTCCCAGAAGCCGCGCCGGTCGGCCCGCATGTACTCCACCGCGCGCACCCACTTGGGGCCCTTCCAGGCGTACAGCCGCGGCACCACCAGGCGGACCGGGAAGCCGTGCTCGGCGGTGAGCGCCTCGCCGTTGCGGTGGGTGGCGAGCAGGGTGCCGGGGTCGGCGAAGTCGGCCAGCCGCAGGTTGGCGCTGTAGCCGTACTCGGCCCAGACCATGACGTGGGTGACGCCGGGCGCCGGGGGCACCAGGTCGAGCACGGCGGCGGCCGACACGCCCGTCCACTCGTTGCCGAGGACCGAGAACCTGGTCACGCAGTGCAGGTCCCCGACGACGGTGGTGCGCGGCAGGGCGTTGAAGGCCGCGAAGTCCCAGCTGTGCTTCTCCGCCGAGGCGGTGGCGCCGAACACCTGGAGGTCCCAGGTCAGCGGCTTGAAGCGGGGTACCGGCCCGTAGTGCAGGGCGGGCCAGCCGCGCTGCGCGCGCTGGCCCGGGGGGAGCCTCGGGTCAGACGGCGGAAGCGGTTCGTGTTTCGACTGACCCATGGATCCATGGTGACAGACGGCGGACATGCCTCGGCGCGCGCCCCTTTGCGCGGATTCGCGCCCCTGCCCGTACGGACCAGCGGTCGGCCGCCCACCAGCATGTTTCGCCATGAATCGGATATTCCGACACATGTCCTAGTGAGTGTGAACTTACTGGAATTTCCTCCCAAAGCGGTGCCAGGATGCGCAGCGCAGGACCCAGCACAGGACACAGCACGAGACACACGGCAGCAGCACGAGTGCAGGAGGCACCACCATGCAGGGCGATCCCGAGGTCATCGAGTTCCTCAACGAGCAGCTCACCGCCGAGCTGACCGCGATCAACCAGTACTTCCTGCACGCCAAGATGCAGGAGAACTTCGGTTGGACGAAGCTCGCCAAGTACACCCGGCACGAGTCCTTCGACGAGATGAAGCACGCCGAGACGCTCACCGACCGGATCCTGTTCCTGGACGGGCTGCCCAACTACCAGCGGCTGTTCCACGTCCGGATCGGCCAGACGGTCAAGGAGATGTTCGAGGCCGACCGCCAGATCGAGGTCGAGGCGATCGACCGGCTCAAGCGCGGGATCGTGGTGATGCGGGCCAAGAACGACGTCACCTCGGCGAACATCTTCGAGGACATCCTGGCCGACGAGGAGCACCACATCGACTACCTCGACACCCAGCTGGAGCTGCTGGAGAAGCTCGGCGAGGCGCTCTACCTCGCCCAGGTCATCGAGCAGCCGGAGTCCTGAGGCCGTCCGCCCGGCCCGCCCGGTCCACTCGGCCCGCTCACACCACCCGGCCCGCTCAGGCCGCCCGGCCCACTCGAGCCACCCGGCTCGCTCAGGCCGCCCGCAGCGGGACCACCGGGGCGGGCGGCTGGGCCGGTGCCGCCGGGGCCTCCGGGTCCGCGAGGCCGAGCTTCGCGGCCAGCCGGGCGGTCGGGCAGGGCCGGGCGCCGTGCTCCCCGAGCAGCGCCTGGATCCGCCGCACGCAGGAGCCGCAGTCGGTGCCGGCCTTGCAGCCCTTCGCTATCTGACGCGGGGTGTTGGCACCGCCGTCGATCGCCTTCTTCACCTGGTCCTCGGTGACCGCATGGCACATGCACACGTACATCGCGGTCTCTCCCGGGGGTGGAGCGGAGTGGATCTTGACTAAGGTCTGCCTTAGTTCGCTGAGGCTTACCTTACCTGGCGAAACGGGTACGAAAAAGCCCCTCCGGGCTCGGGAATCCCGAATCCGGAGGGGCTTTCGTCACATTGATTCGCGCGCTCGCCTACTGGCCGCGGTACATCTCCGCCACCAGGAACGCCAGGTCCAGCGACTGGCTGCGGTTGAGGCGCGGGTCGCAGGCCGTCTCGTAGCGCTGGTGCAGGTCGTCCACCAGGACCTCGTCGCCGCCGCCGACGCACTCGGTGACGTCGTCGCCGGTCAGCTCCACGTGGATGCCGCCCGGGTGGGTGCCGAGCGCGCGGTGCACCTCGAAGAAGCCCTTGACCTCGTCCAGGACGTCGTCGAAGCGGCGGGTCTTGTGGCCGCTGGAGGCCTCGAAGGTGTTGCCGTGCATCGGGTCGCAGATCCACACCGGCTTGGCGCCGGAGGCGGTGACCTTCTCCACCAGACCGGGCAGGTGGTCGCGGATCTTGCCCGCACCCATCCGGGTGATGAAGGTCAGGCGGCCGGGCTCGCGCTCCGGGTCCAGCTTCTCGATCAGGGCGAGCGCCTCGTCGACCGAGGTGGTCGGGCCGAGCTTGACGCCGATCGGGTTGCGGATCTTCGAGGCGAACTCGATGTGCGCGTGGTCCAGCTGCCGGGTGCGCTCGCCGACCCACACCATGTGGCCGGAGACGTCGTACAGCTCGCCGGTGCGCGAGTCCACGCGGGTCAGCGCGGTCTCGTAGTCGAGGATCAGCGCCTCGTGCGAGGAGAAGAACTCGACCGCCTTGAACTCCTCCGGCACCACGCCGCAGGCGCTCATGAACGCCAGGGCGTTGTCGATCTCCCGGGCGAGCTGCTCGTAGCGCTGGCCGGCCGGCGAGTTGCGGACGAAGTCCTGGTTCCAGGCGTGCACCTGGCGCAGGTCGGCGTAGCCACCGGTGGTGAACGCGCGCACCAGGTTGAGCGTCGCGGCGGACGCGTTGTACATCCGCTTCAGGCGCTCCGGGTCCGGGATCCGGGACTCGGGCGTGAACTCGAAGCCGTTCACCGAGTCGCCGCGGTAGACCGGCAGGGTCACGCCGTCGCGGGTCTCGGTCGACTTGGAGCGCGGCTTGGAGTACTGGCCGGCGATGCGGCCGACCTTCACCACCGGCACCGAGGCCGCGTACGTCAGCACGGCGGCCATCTGGAGCAGCGTCTTCAGCTTGTTGCGGATGTGCTCCGCCGAGACACCGTCGAAGGCCTCGGCACAGTCACCGCCCTGGAGGAGGAAGGCCTCCCCGCGCGCCACGGCTCCGAGCCGGGCGCGCAGCTGGTCGCACTCGCCGGCGAAGACGAGCGGCGGATAGGAGGCCAGCTCGGCAAGGGTCTTGCGCAGAGCCTCTTGGTCCGGCCATTCAGGCTGCTGCGCCGCGGGCAGGGACTGCCAGGAGTGGGCAGCCCTCGATGTCTCAGTCGTAGCGGTCACACCGCCAAGGCTACGGGGTGACAGGAGTGACTCGTGACTATTGCCCGAGGGATGAGACACATCTCGGACAAAGACGTGACCGCGCTCACGCGTCCCGACGCATCCGCTAGGCTCGGACCATGCACGCGCCCCACACCCACTCCTGGTGGTGGGCCTCCCCCAAGGGTGGCCCACAGATGGCGCGTTCCTAGACGACCACGACGGCCGCCCCTCGGGGCGGCCGTCGGCGTCTGAGCAGACGGCCCTCCGGGAGCGGACCTTGCACCGCCTCTCACCACTCCACCCGGAAGGATGCCGTTCCCGTGACCACCGCCGTCGACCTGCTCACCCGTCTCACCGGCCCGGACGCCCCCGCGTTCGCCCTGCTGCACCGCCGCACGCCCCGACTCAGCCCGGACACCGTCGAGGTGCTGCTGGGCACCGTCGACAGCTACCCGCACCTCGCCGACCTGCCCGTCCGCAGCGGCGCGCCGGCCGGCGGCGGCCCGGTGCACGACCTGCTCGCGCTCGTCCCGTACCGCCAGATCCGCGAGCGCGGCTTCGAGGCGCACGACGACGGAACCCCCCTGCAGGCCCTCTCGGTGGCCGAGCAGTACGCCCTTCCGTTGGCCGAATTCGCCTCCGCCCTACCGAAGTTGCCGGTCTCGCTTGCCGGTGGCGCCTTCGACGTGGACGACGACGCGTACGCCGCCATCGTCCGCCGGGTGATCCGGGAGGAGATCGGCAACGGGGAGGGCGCCAACTTCGTGATCCGGCGCGACTTCCACGCGACGCTGGAGGCCCCCGGCGAAGCCGGCCGTGGACACTGCTCCCCCGAGCTCGCCCTGACGCTCTTCGGGCGGCTGCTGGAGCAGGAGCGCGGCGCCTACTGGACGTTCCTGGTGCACACCGGTGAGCGGGTGCTGGTCGGCGCCTCCCCCGAGGTGCACGTCCGGCAGAGCGGCGGCACCGTCGTGATGAACCCGATCTCCGGCACCTACCGCTACCCGGCCGGCGGCTCCGACCTCGACTCGCTGCTCCAGTTCCTGCACGACCCCAAGGAGTTGGAGGAGCTCACCATGGTCGTGGACGAGGAGCTCAAGATGATGTGCACGGTCGGCGACCTCGGCGGCCAGGTGCTCGGGCCCCGGCTCAAGGAGATGGCCCACCTCGCCCACACCGAGTACGAGCTGCGCGGGCGCACCTCGATGGACGTCCGCGAGGTGCTCCGCGAGACGATGTTCGCCGCGACCGTCACGGGCAGCCCGGTGGAGAACGCCACCCGGGTGATCAAGCGCTACGAGCCCTCCGGGCGCGGCTACTACTCCGGCGCGCTCGCCCTGATCGGCCGCTCCGCCAGCGGCGGGCAGCTGCTGGACTCGCCGATCTGCATCCGCACCGCCGACATCGACCCGGCCACCGGCCGGCTGGTCGTCCGGGTCGGCGCCACCCTGGTGCGCCACTCCGTCCCGGAGTCCGAGGTCGCCGAGACCCACGCCAAGGCCGCCGGGGTGCTCACCGCGATCGGCGCCCGGCCCGCGCCCGCCCGGCTCCCCCACCCGGTCGGGCCCCGGCTCGCCGACGACCACCGGGTGCAGGCCGCCCTGGACGCCCGCCGGGCCGACCTCGCGCCGTTCTGGCTGCGGATGCAGCAGCCGGCCGAGATCACCGAGGCCGAGCCGACCCTGGTCGTGGACGGCGAGGACACCTTCACCTCGATGCTCTCCCACCTGCTCGGCTCGCTCGGCCACCGGGTGACGGTGGCCCGCTACGACGAGCCGGGGCTGCGCGAGCGGGTCGCGGCGCACCCGGGCGCGCTGGTGCTCGGCCCCGGCCCGGGCGACCCGGCGCTCGCGGACGACCCCAAGATGGCGCTGCTGCGGCCGATCGTCGCGGACGCGCTGGCCGCCGTCCGCTCCGGCGCCCGCACCGCACCGCTGCTCGCGGTCTGCCTGAGCCACCAGCTGCTGGCCGCCGAACTCGGGCTCGCGCTGGGCCGCAAGGCCGTCCCGTACCAGGGGGCGCAGGAGCGCATCGACCTGTTCGGCAGCAAGCGCACGGTCGGCTTCTACAACACCTTCACCGCGCGCTGCTCGGACCAGGACGCGGCGCGGCTGGCCGCCGAGGGCGTCGAGGTCTCCCGGGACGCCCTCACCGGCGACGTGCACGCGCTGCGCGGGCACGGCTTCGCGGGGCTGCAGTTCCACCCGGAGTCGGTGCTGACCCGTGACGGGGTCGGCATCGTGGCGGGCCTGCTGCGCGAGGCGACGGCCGCGCTGCGCTGAGCCGAGCCGGCGACGCGGCCCCGGGCGGATGTGCCCCGCCCGGGGCCGTGCGTCGGACGCACCGGGCGGCCCCGGGCCGCGGCGCTCAGACCTCGTCGTCCAGGCCCTGCTCGATCGCGTACCGGACCAGCTCCACCCGGTTGTGCAGCTGCAGCTTGCCGAGCGTGTTCTGCACGTGGTTCTGCACCGTCCGGTGCGAGAGCACCAGCCGGTCGGCGATCTGCCGGTAGGACAGCCCCTTGGCCACCAGCCGCAGCACCTCCGTCTCCCGGGCGGTCAGCTGCGGGGCGGCCGGTGCCGAGGCCGGGGCCGGCTCGGCGGCCAGCCGGCGGAACTCGCCGAGCACCAGGCCGGCCAGGCCCGGGGTGAACACCGCGTCGCCGACGGCGGTGCGGCGCACCGCGTCCAGCAGTTCCTCCCGCCCGGCCGACTTCACCAGGTAGCCGGTCGCGCCGGACTTCACGGCTTCCAGCACGTCCTGGTGCTCGCCGCTGGCCGACAGCACCAGCACCCGTACCGCCGGGTCGTGCGCGACCACCTGGCGGCACACCTCGGCGCCGGGCAGGCCGGGCAGGTTGAGGTCCAGCACGACCACCTGCGGCGTGCAGGCGCGGGCCCGGCGGACGGCCTCCTCGCCGTCGCCCGCGGTGGCCACCACGTCCAGCCCGGCCTCGGCGAGGTCGCGCGAGACGGCGTCCCGCCACATCGGGTGGTCGTCCACCACCATCACCCGCACCGGCCGCTCGGTGGTCGGCCGATCGGCCATCGGCTGGTCGGTCATCAAGAGCTCTCCCTCGGGACGCGCAGTTCGACCTCGACGCCCTCCCCGGGCGCCGAGTACAGCTCGGCCGTGCCGCCGAGGTCCAGCAGCCGGCCGCGGATGGACTGGGAGACGCCGAGCCGGCCGGCCTGCTCCGCCTCGCCGAGCCGGCCGGGGGCGAAGCCGGGGCCGTCGTCGCGGATGCTGACCGTGACGGCCTCCGGCTCGTCCTCGACCAGGATCCAGGCCCGGGCCGCCTCCCCCGCGTGCTTGCGCACGTTGTCCACGGCGGCGCCGACCGCCGCCGCCAGCTCACCCGCCGCCGGGCCGGGGAGCAGCACCAGGGTGCCGGGGGCGGAGAGCGTGATCCGCTCGTCCGCGTACGGGCGCAGCAGCGCGGTGAGGTCGCGCGGGGCGTGCGGGTCCGGCTCCTCGGCGGCGTCGGGGCGCGGCGCGCGCTGGGCCGGCAGCGGACCGCCCGTCATCAGGGCCCGCAGCGCACGCTCCTGTTCACCGGCCAGTCGGCCGAGTTCGGCGAGGTCCGCGCCGGATCCGGTCCGCTCGCTCGGCTCCGCGCCGCGCCGCTGGACCAGGGCGAGCACCTGGAGCACACCGTCGTGGATGTCCCGGGAGAGCCGTTCGCGCTCCCGGGTGGCCGCCTCGACCTGGAGCGCCCGGGTGAGGGTGGCCTCGCTGGCCCGGGCCAGCTCGATCACGTAGCCGATCGCGCAGCCGGCCACCAGCAGCAGCACGATGTTGTGGATGTTGTCGCCGGTCGGCCCGCCGTGGCCGAGGATGTTGGCGACGCCGATCACCGAGCCCGAGGCCGCCGCCGGACGCCAGCCGCCCTTCGCGGCGAAGCCGAGGACGGTGCCGGCCGCCCAGATGGTCGGCAGGGTGGGCGCGCCGTGGCTGATCCGGGCCGGGGAGTCGGTCAGGCCGCTCATCACGATGCCGGTGACGGCGAGGGTGAGGTCGGTGCCCAGGACGTACCAGGTGCAGCGCCGCGGGTCGGCGAAGGCCCGGGTGCTGGCGAGGGTCCACAGGGTCAGCGCGCCGAGGAAGATCCAGCCGGCCACCGGGTGCAGGAAGTGCAGGTACGAGTTGAAGTACCGCAGCAGGGCGTAGCACAGCGCCAGCACCCGGAAGTAGGAGATCGCCCGCCACAGCGGGAGCTCGACGGACATGCCGCCGGCCGCCACCGTGCCGCCGACCGCGCCGGCTCCGCCGCCGTGGTCCGTCATCCGCCCCGCCCTCCCCTGGGCCCGTCCGGGCCGGCCGAGCGGCCGGCCGGACGTCTACTCCGGCTTCTCCGAGGTGCCCTGCCCGGCGGCCTTCTCGGCCTTCTCCGCCTTCTCGGCCTCGGCGGCCTCCGCCTTCTCCGCCTTGGCGGCGGCCCGGCGCTCGGCGTCGGCCTTCTTCTTGTCCTCGGCGATCTGCCGCTTGGCGGCGGTCGCGTAGATGTCCACGTACTCCTGGCCGGAGAGCCGCATGATCTCGTACATCACCTCGTCCGTCACCGAACGGAGGATGAAGCGGTCGTTCTCCATGCCGTGGTAGCGGGAGAAGTCCAGCGGGCGGCCGATCCGGATGCCGGGGCGGATGCCGAAGTTGGGGACCACCTGGCCGGGCGGCTGCACCTTCTCGGTGTCGATCATGGCGACCGGGATCACCGGGGCGCCGGTGGCCAGCGCGACGCGGGCCAGGCCGCCGACCTTGCCGCGGTACAGCTTGCCGTCGGGCGAACGGGTGCCCTCCGGGTAGACGCCGAACAGCTCGCCGCGGTCCAGCACCGCGATGGCGCTGCGGATCGCGGCCTCGCCGGCCCCGCGCACGCCCGAGCGGTCCACCGGCAGCTGGCCGACGCCCTTGAAGAACGCGGCGGTCAGCCGGCCCTTGAGGCCCGGGGTGTTGAAGTACTCGGCCTTCGCGATGAAGGTGACCCGGCGCTTGATCAGCGCGGGGAAGAAGAACGAGTCCGAGAAGGACAGGTGGTTGCTCGCGATGATCGCCGCACCCTCGGCGGGGATGTTCTCCTCGCCCTCGATCCACGGCCGGAAGAAGAGCCGAAGCAGTGGCGCGACGA
Source organism: Kitasatospora sp. NPDC004799 (assembly GCF_040609095.1). Classification (NCBI taxonomy): domain Bacteria; kingdom Bacillati; phylum Actinomycetota; class Actinomycetes; order Kitasatosporales; family Streptomycetaceae; genus Kitasatospora; species Kitasatospora sp. NPDC004799. The sequence goes on along the minus strand of NZ_JBEXJK010000074.1, from coordinate 2,721 downwards.
TCATCTTCATCAGTCGGTAGAACAACCCGGGCCTCCTGTTATGCGGACCGGTCGATCCTAATGCCCCGCGGCCGTCCGCTGTGCCCGGCCCCGCCGTGGGGGCCGGGCCGAGCACGCTCGAAGGGGGTGTACGACCCGGCGCGGAGCGTGGGACGATGCGATTTCGCAGCACCTCCCCTCCAGCGTCCCCTCCCCCAGCGCCACCCGCCCGCGAAGGAGTCCGCCATGCCGTTGCTGCCCGGTGCCGAGCCGTACCGCCACCGCGGCGGACCGGTGGGAGTGCTGCTCTGCCACGGCTTCACCGGGTCCCCGCAGTCCCTGCGGCCGTGGGCCGAGGAGCTGGCGGCGGCCGGCTTCACCGTCTCGCTGCCGCTGCTGCCCGGGCACGGCACCCGCTGGCAGGACATGCAGCTCACCCGCTGGGAGGACTGGTACGCCGAGGTCGAGCGCGAGCTGCTGGCGCTCGCCGAGGAGTGCGAGCAGGTCTTCGTCTGCGCCCTGTCGATGGGCGGCGCGCTGGCGCTGCGGCTCGCGGCGCTGCACGGGCCGACGGTCTCCGGCCTGGTGCTGGTCAACCCGTCGGTGCGCTCGGACACCCCCGCGAGTGTGCTGCTGCCGGTGCTGCGCCACCTGGTCCCCAGCCGGCCCGGGGTCGCCAACGACATCGCCCGGGCCGGCGCGGTGGAGGTCGGCTACGACCGCACCCCGCTGCACGCCGCCTGGTCGCTGAGCCGGCTGTGGCGGGAGGTCCAGCGGCTGCTGCCGGAGGTCACCCAGCCGGTGCTGCTCTTCCGCAGCCCGCAGGACCACGTCGTCTCGCCGGCCAACTCGGAACTGGTGCTGGCCCGGATATCCTCGACGGACGTGACGGAGCGGCTGTGCCAACGCAGCTTCCACGTCGCCACGCTGGACCACGACGCGGCGGAAATATTCGGGGCCAGCCGGGACTTCATCCGACGGCTGGCTCCCGCGAAGGCGGCGGGCGTCACCCGGGTCGAATCCGACGATCACCATGGCTGAAGGGCCGGAAGTGCACGAGAGCAGCACGGCGGGCGGCGGGGACGAGGCTCCCCGCGAGGACGGCGCGAGCAAGGACGGCGGGACGAACGCCGCCGTCCCGGGCGGTGCGCCGACGGACCGCACCGGAGCGGACGGCGCCGCGACGCCCCCGCCCGTCAAGGACTCCGTCAAGGACGGCTCCGTCCAGGACAGCGGGGAGCCGACCGCGCCGCAGGCCCCCGCCGAGCGCCGTCCGCGCCGGGCGCCCGAGCGCAGCCAGGCCGAGCAGGACGAGATCTTCGCCGCCCTGGTGGCCCAGTTCGACGACCCGGTCGACCTCAACAACCCGAACTGGCCCGAGGTGGAGAACCTCCGGGCGCAGAACGAGCTCAAGGGCGGCTACAAGGACGGCGGCACCGGCGAGCAGGACGACCTCGCCGACCTCGCCCCGCAGCCCCGCCCCCGCTCCGGCCGGCCGGTGATGCCGGCGGGCGGCGCGGGCCCGCGCGACTTCGAGCTGGCCGAGGAGACCGACGAGGGCCACTTCGTCCCGCCGGAGCCCCCGCCGCTGCCCGCCGCCGACGTGACCGCCAAGTTCGCCTGGCTGGCGGTGCTCGGCGGCCCGGCCCTGCTGCTGGTCGACGCGGTGGTCTGGCGGGAGATCTCCGGCTGGCCCGCCTGGGTCGGGATCACCGCCTTCCTCGGCGGCTTCGTCACCCTGGTCGCGCGGATGAAGGACCGCGACGAGGACGAGCCGGAGGACCCGGACCACGGCGCGGTCGTCTAGCCGCCCGGCCGGCTCTGCGGCAGTTCGAGGACGGCGAGCACCGGCAGGTGGTCGGTCGCGGCCCGCAGGTCGGCCTCGGTGACGCCGGGCAGCCCGTGCGGCACCCCGCAGCCGAGGACGGCGATCCCGGGCGTGGCGAAGACGGCGTCGATCCGCTGGTAGGGGCGCTCCGGGACGGAGGTGAACTCGCCGCCCCAGGGCGCGGTCGGGTACCCGTCCTGGAGCCGGGAGGCCAGCAGCTGCCAGCCGGGACCGTCCGGGTGCTCGTTGAAGTCCCCGGCCACGATGCCGAGTTCGGCGATCGCCAGCTGGTCCAGCAGCAGCTCGAACTGCCCGTACCGCTCCTCCTGGTCCAGGCTGAGGTGGCAGCTGGTGACGGTGAACGGCGCCGTGCCGGGCAGCCGCAGCAGCGCGCCGGCGAAGCCCCGGGCGTGCAGGCCGCGGGTCTTGGGCAGCAGCCGGTCGCGCACCTCCAGCAGCTCCACCGCGCCGGGGCGGCCGAGCAGCAGCGGGCCGGCGGCGGTGCGGCCGCCGCCGGCCAGGACGACCGTCCCGGTGCTCCGGGCCAGCCAGGCGGCCTGGCCCTCGGGCCGCCAGTAGCGCGGGGACTCCTGGACGCAGACCAGGTCCGGCGCGCAGGCCCGGATCACCCGGGCCAGCGCCCGCCGGTCGTCGCGCAGCGAGCGGATGTTGTAGCTGAGCAGGCGCAGCCGGCCCGGGCCGGGCGGCGGCAGCGGTGCGGCTCTCCCAGCGGAGGTCTCGGCGACGGTCTCGGTCACGGCGGCGGTCGTGGTCACGACGCTCATCGTCCTCCCATAGGGCGTGTCTGACGATTCCAGTCGGGTTCGCGACGCCGGGGCACGCACCTCGCCGCGTTGTCGTCGGTCGCCAATGCTCCGCAGTGGCTCCCTCCTCCGCCTTGCGATGCACGCACC
>NZ_JBEXJK010000073.1:0-26491 GCF_040609095.1 Kitasatospora sp. NPDC004799 | reverse complement strand
GCCTCAACCCGGCGGGCCTGGGCCCCGCCTCGGGCGGGCGCCGGCCCGGCCCGGCTCCCGCGGGGCCGGCCGCCGTCGGGCCCGGGGCGGGGGCAGGGGCTGGGGCTGAGGCAGGGACGGGGACGGGCGGGGACACGGCCGGGAGGCACCCCCGCTCCCGCACCAGGAAGCCCGCACCGGGCACCTCCGGCGGGTCCCGGCGGACGGCCGCGAACGAGCGCCCGCAGGCGGCCGGGCCGACCCGGGACGGCGCAGAACTCAGGACGCCGGCCGAGAAGCCGCGCCAGGCTCCCCCCGTACAGCCGCCCGCTGTGACGGGCGCCGCCCCGGGGCGCGCAGAGGGGGCGCGTACGCCCGGGCTCGCGGCGGACGCCGCCACCACGCTCGGCGGGCCGACAGCTGCGGTGGCCCCGGGCCGCCCCGGCGACGGAGTCGGGCCCACGCCCCCAGAGGCTCCCGGTCGGCACACCGGTGGCGGGCAGGGGCGGTCGGCGAGCGCCTCGGGGGCGAACACGGGCGACCGAAGCATGCCGACGCCCCCCAGCGGCGCAGTCGGATCCCCACCTCCCGCAGACCCCGGCGCCGAGCAGGCGCAGCCGGAGAACGTCTCGGGTGCGAACGGGCGCCCGGCCCCGGAGCTCGACCGCGCGCCTGCGGCCACCGCGGGCGCGGACGGCCGCAGCGACACTCCGCACCAGGCCCCGGCCGCGCAGGGCGCCGACGAAGCGCGGCCGGAGAGCGCCTCGGCCGCGAACGGGCGCCCGGCCCCGGATCTCAACCGCACGTCGGCGGCCACCGCAGCCACGGACGGCCGCAGCGACACTCCGTACCAAGCTCCGGCCGCGCAGGGCGCCGACGAAGCGCGGCCGTCGGCCTCCGAACCCGCCGGCCCCGACCAGCCACCGGCGGAACCCGCCACGGCACCCGCCCACGCCCCGGCCGAGCACGCACCCGCCACGGCCCCGACCACCAGCCCCGACCAGGCACCGGCGGAGCCCCCCGCCGCACCCGCCCACACCCCGGCCGAGGGCGGCTCCGCCAGCCCCGGCCGCGCGGCGCTGGCCGCCGCCGCGCCCTCGGGGGCGGACGACGACCTGGACGCGGAGCCCCCGGCCCCTCTCCCGATGAGCTTCGAGGAGCTCTACGAGACCGCGCACACCCGCCTGGTGCAGCAGGTGTTCCTGCTGACCGCCTGCCGGCACCGGGCGGTGCACTGCGTGCGGCGGGCGTTCGGGGAGGCCCGGCGGTGCTGGGGCGCGGTGGCCGCCTCCGGGAGCCCGGAGGGGTGGGTACGGGTGCGGGCCTGCGAGCTGGCGCTCTCCCCGTGGCACCGGGGCGGGCCCCGGCGGGCGCACGCGTGGGGGCTGCCGCACCGGCGGATCAAGGTGCGGCCGGCCGACGAGGCGCAGGCGGTGCTGCCGGACCACGACCGGCTGACCGACCGGGACCGGGCGCTGCTGAAGGCGCTCAAGCGGCTGTCCCGGCCGCAGCGCCGGGCGCTGGTGCTGCACGACGGGCTGGGGCTGCCGGCGGCGGAGGTCGCGGTGGAGGTGGAGTCCACCCGGGCGGCGGCCGAGGGGCGGGTGTGGGCCGCCCGGGCGGCGCTGGCGCGGTGGGTGCCGGACCTGGTCGGGCCGGACCCGGCGGCGCCGGGTTTCGCGGACGGGCTGAGCGCGCTGCTGCACCGGGCGGCGGTGCGCGGCTGCCCGGAGCCGCACCGGACGCCGGTCGCGGTGCTGCGGGCCCGGCACCGGCTCTGGACGGCGAGCCGGACGGGGGCGGCGGCGCTGCTGACGGTCGCGGTGGGCGGGGCGACGCTGGCGACCCTGGCGGGGGTGCGCCCGGCGGTGCTGTTCCGGCCGGCCGCTCCGCCGGTGCCCGCGCTGTGCCGGCCCGCCCCCGGGGTGGAGCCGGTGGAGCCGGGCGTGCCGCTGGCGCCCGGCGGCGCACCGTACGGCATCGCCAGCCTCTGGTGCAGCCCGGCGCCCGGCCTGGAGGCCGTCCTGGTGGAGCCGCGGCCGCAGGCGGCCGCGCGCTGGGAGCTGCCGGCCGCGGCCCGGGGCGCCGCTCCCCCGCCGCAGGGCCCGGTGGTCTGCCGACTGTGGTCGCCGCTGCCCTGCACGACCGGGCCGAAGGTGCCGTGAGGCCGGTACGGAGCCGCAACGGCGAGCGCCCCCGCCCGGGGAGGGCGGGGGCGCTCGACTCGCGCGGGGGCGGGATCAGCCCTGGGCGGCGATGATCTCGCGGGCCAGGCGGGCGGTCTCGGACGGCGTCTTGCCGACCTTGACACCGGCGGCCTCGAGGGCCTCCTTCTTCGCCTGGGCGGTGCCCGAGGAGCCGGAGACGATGGCGCCGGCGTGGCCCATGGTCTTGCCCTCGGGGGCGGTGAAGCCCGCGACGTAGCCGACGACCGGCTTGGTGACGTGCTCGGCGATGAAGGCCGCGGCACGCTCCTCGGCGTCGCCACCGATCTCACCGATCATGACGATGAGCTCGGTCTCCGGGTCCTCCTGGAAGGCCTTGAGCGCGTCGATGTGGGTGGTACCGATGACCGGGTCGCCACCGATGCCGACGGCCGAGGTGAAGCCGATGTCCCGCAGCTCGTACATGAGCTGGTAGGTCAGGGTGCCGGACTTCGAGACCAGGCCGATCTTGCCGGCCTTGGTGATGTCGGCCGGGATGATGCCGGCGTTCGACTGTCCGGGGCTGATCAGGCCGGGGCAGTTCGGGCCGATGATGCGGGTCTTGTTGCCCTTGGCACCGGCGTGCGCCCAGAAGGCGGCGGTGTCGTGCACCGGGACGCCCTCGGTGATGACGACGGCCAGCGGGATCTCGGCGTCGATGGCCTCGACGACGGCGGCCTTGGTGAAGGCCGGCGGCACGAAGAGGACCGAGACGTCGGCGCCGGTCTTCTCCATCGCCTCGGCGACCGACCCGAAGACCGGGATCTCGGTGCCGTCGACGTCGACCGTGGTGCCGGCCTTGCGCGGGTTCACGCCGCCGACGATCTGGGTGCCGGAGGCGAGCATGCGGCGGGTGTGCTTCATGCCCTCGGCGCCGGTCATGCCCTGGACGATGACCTTGCTGTCCTTGGTAAGGAAGATAGCCATGGTGTTAAGTCCCCTTCCTTACTTGTTGGCCAGCTCGGCGGCGCGGTCGGCCGCACCGTCCATGGTGTCCACGCGCTGGACCAGCGGGTGGTTGGCGTCGTCGAGGATCTTGCGACCCAGCTCCGCGTTGTTGCCGTCCAGGCGGACGACCAGCGGCTTGGTGACCTCCTCGCCCTTGCCCTCCAGGAGGGCGAGGGCCTGCACGATGCCGTTGGCGACCGCGTCGCACGCGGTGATGCCGCCGAAGACGTTGACGAAGACCGACTTGACGTCGGGGTCGCCCAGGATGATCTCCAGGCCGTTCGCCATGACCTCGGCCGAGGCGCCGCCGCCGATGTCGAGGAAGTTGGCGGGCTTGACGCCGCCGTGGTTCTCACCGGCGTAGGCGACCACGTCGAGGGTGCTCATGACGAGGCCCGCGCCGTTGCCGATGATGCCGACCTGGCCGTCGAGCTTGACGTAGTTCAGGCCCTTGGCCTTGGCAGCCGCCTCGAGCGGGTTGGCCGCGGCCTTGTCCTCGAGCGCCTCGTGCTCGGGCTGGCGGAACTCGGCGTTCTCGTCCAGGGAGACCTTGCCGTCGAGCGCGATGATCTTGCCGTCACCGGACTTGATCAGCGGGTTGACCTCGACGAGGAGGGCGTCCTCCTTGATGAAGACGGTCCACAGCTTCTGCAGCACCTCGGCGACCTGGTCGGCGACCTCGGCCGGGAACTTCGCCGCGGCGACGATCTCGGCGGCCTTCTCCGGGGTGCAGCCCTCGTTGGCGTCGACCGGGATCTTCGCGAGCGCCTCGGGGTTCTGCTCGGCGACGACCTCGATCTCCACGCCGCCCTCGACGCTGGCCATGGCCAGGAAGGTGCGGTTGGTGCGGTCCAGCAGGAACGAGACGTAGTACTCGTCCTTGATGTCCGCGGTCTGGGCCAGCATCACCTTGTGAACGGTGTGGCCCTTGATGTCCATGCCGAGGATCTGCTCGGCCTTGGCGACGGCGTCCGCCGGGTCGGCGGCGAGCTTGACGCCGCCGGCCTTGCCTCGGCCACCCACCTTCACCTGAGCCTTGACGACGGCGCGGCCGCCGAAGCGCTCCGCGATGGCGGCAGCGTCTGCGGCGGTCTCGATGACATCGCCGTCAAGCACGGGCACACCGTGCTTGGCGAAGAGGTCCCTCGCCTGGTACTCGAACAGGTCCACGTGTTTGTCCTTGTTCGTGGTCGCGGATTGTGTCTCTACGAGCGTGCCACGGCAGGATCTTCGCTGCGGGTCGTCGGGGCGGTGCGGGTACGCAGAGGTACGGCCTTGCGGCCCACACAGCCACGGGCGCACACGTCAATCAACACGCGCGTCACGTCCGTCTGGCAGGTTATCCCCGTGGGACGGGCCTGTTTCGCCCGGGGCCTGCCCGTCTTGGGTGAGAACCGTCACAGAATGCCCGGCGGGGCCGGGGGCGGCGGCCGGTCCACCGATCGGGCGGATTAGCGCGTTCGGGTGAATCCCTCACGCCCCCTGCGAGGGGACCGGGATCGGGCGCTTCTCGATGGCCGCCGCCATGATCTCCGGGAACGCGTCCGGGGTGCAGGCGAAGGCCGGCGCGCCGAGCGAGGCCAGGGCGGCGGCGTGCGCGTGGTCGTACGCCGGGGCCCCCTCGTCGGAGAGCGCGAGCAGGGCGATGAACTGGACGCCGGCCGCCTTCATCGCGGCGACCCGCTTGAGCATGCCGTCCCGGATGCCGCCCTCGTACAGGTCGCTGATCAGCACCACGACGGTCTCGGAGGGCCGGGTGATCTTCGACTGGCAGTAGGCGAGCGCGCGGTTGATGTCGGTGCCGCCGCCGAGCTGGGTGGCGAACAGGACGTCGACCGGGTCGGTGAGCTGTTCGGTGAGGTCGACCACCGAGGTGTCGAAGACGACCAGCCGGGTGTCCAGGGTGCGCATCGAGGCGAGCACCGCGCCGAAGACCGCCGAGTGGACGACCGAGGGCGCCATCGAGCCGGACTGGTCGATGCAGAGGATGACGTCCTTCTTCACGGCGCGCTGGGCGCGGGCGAAGCCGACCAGCCGCTCGGGGACGACGGTGCCGTGCTCGGGCAGGTAGTTCTTCAGGTTGGCCCGGATGGTGCGGTCCCAGTCGATGTCGCGGTGGCGCGGCCGGTTGACCTTGGCGCTGCGGTCGAGGGCGCCGCCGAGGGTGGCCCGGGTGCGGTCGGCGAGCCGGCGCTCCAGGTCCGCGACCACCTTGCCGACCACCGCCCGGGCGGTCTCCCGGGTGGTCTCGGGCAGCGCGTGCTTGAGCGAGAGCAGGGTGCCGACCAGGTGCACGTCCGGCTCGACGGCCTCCAGCATCTCCGGCTCCAGCAGCAGCCGGTCCAGGCCGAGCCGGGTGATCGCGTCCTGCTGCATCAGCTGCACCACGGTGGACGGGAAGTACTCGCGGATGTCGCCCAGCCAGCGGGCCACCTGCGGGGCCGAGCCGCCCAGCCCGGCGCTGCGGCGGGCGCCGCGGCCGGCCCGGGCGCCCTCCTCGGGGGCGCCGCGGTAGAGCGCGGCGAGGGCGCCGTCCATCGCGGCGTCGCGGCCGCGCAGGGTGCAGCCGGTGCCTCCCCCAGCCTCCGGCCGGGGGTGCCCCCATGCCTCGCCGCCGAGCACCAGCCGCCAGCGGCGCAGCCGTTCGTCGGTCGTGGGCGCTGCCATCTCGTCCTCCTCCTTCAGCGGGTCCTGCGGTTACGGCAGGTGTGTTCGGTACGGCAGGTGTGTTCGGTACGGCGGTGTCGTGCGGCTGCCGTCGGGTGTCGCCGTGCGGCCGGTGTCAGGTGTCGCGGCCGGCGGCCTGCCGGGGGATCTTCGGACGGATGCCGAGCAGCACGGCCACCACCGGGACGGCGGCGTCGGCGCGGGCCCGGTCCAGCTCGCCGGCCGCGGCCGGGGCGGCCGTCGGCTCGCCGAGCGGGCCGGCCGCGACCCGGGCGCCGACGGTGGTGCGCACGCCCGCCTCCAGTCCGGCGAAGGTGCGGCGCAGCAACGGCAGGACGTCGGTGAAGACCTCCCCGCCGACTCCGGTCAGCCACTCGTCCAGCAGGGCGAGCAGCCTCGGGTCGTGCAGCAGCAGGGCGCCGCCGCCGGTCAGGAAGCCCTCGACCCAACCGGCCGCGTCCGCCGGGGCGTTGGCGACGGAGAGCACCAGCCGCAGCCGTCGGCCGGCCTCCTCGGAGTCGAGCCGGCCGTCGTCCAGCAGCAGCCGTACGGCCCGGCCGCGCAGCAGCCCGGGGGCGCCGGTGGCCGGTCCGCCGGTCGGCTCGCGGCGGGCCAGCGAACCCAGGGCGGCGGCCCAGCGGTCGGGCAGGCCGGCCAGGCCGTCGATGTCCGGCGCGGTACCGGCGTCGTCGGCGCCGTCCCCGGTGGTGCCGGGATCGGCGGCCAGCAGGCCGATCGCGCCGTGCACCTCGTCGAGGCGGCCGCGCATCGCCGCCGCGCTCTCCGCGTCCAGGCCGACGCAGGCGGGCGGCAGCCCGACGCAGATCCGCTCGGCCAGACCCGAGGCCGCCTCGGCGAGCGCGCCGTGGTCGGTGCCGCGCACGTCGCCGTAGCGCAGCGCGCGGACCAGTGCGGGCAGCGCGCCGGCGAGGTGGGCGACGTCGGTGTCCAGGGCCGCGCAGTCGGCCAGCACCCGCATCACCGCGGGCAGCGCGCCGGACAGCCCGGCCAGCAGGCAGGTCTCCACCAGGCCGGTCAGCTCGGCGAGTTCCTCGGCGGCGCGGGCGGTGCCGACGGCCTTGTTGGCGGCCGCCTCCTCGACCGTGGTGCCCCACTGGGCGGCCTCGGCGATCCGGACCGCGAACTCGGGCTGCCAGCACAGCCGCCAGCTCTCCCGGAACGTCCCGGTCGAGTTCACCGAGGAGCGCGCGGGCACGCCCCAGTCCACGCCCAGCAGCCGCAGCCGGTGCAGCAGCCGGGAGCGGGCCGCGTCGGTCTCCTTGCGCAGGTCGAGGTCGACGTCCTTCGGCGCGGCCTCGGGCTTGAGCCGCAGCGAGCGCTGCAGCCGGGTCAGGTCGCGCTGGAGCGGCACCGCCGGTGCGGCGTCCGGGACCTCGCCGAGCGCGTCGCCGACCACCAAGCGGTCCCGGACCAGCTCCAGGGCGACGTCCGAGCCCTCGCAGAGCACCGCGCGCACGGCGTCCAGGGTCTCGGTCAGCCCGGCCAGCGGGCGGCCGCGCATCGCGGCGAGGCTCTCGGCGAGCCGGACCGCCTCGATCACGTGCGCGGAGGAGACCGGGTGGTCCTCGGCGCGCAGCAGCTCGGCGGCCCGGGTGAGCCAGCGCGGCACCGGGTCCCCGTCGGTGGTGAACAGGTGGTGGTACCAGCCGGGCGACTGCACGCCGGCGCCGTAGCCGTTGGCCTGGGAGAGACGGCGGTGCGTCCACGGCACCCAGGTGACGTCCGTGCGCACCTTCTTCGGCAGCCCGGCGAGCAGGGCCCGGTCGTGGGCGACGGTGGGCATGTCCTCCAGCGCGGGGACGTGGAAGGCCCCGCAGACCACGGCGATCCGCTGGTGCCCGGCGCGGCGGGCGGCGCGGATCTGCTGGCGCATGTGCGCCTCGCGCAGCAGGTCCCGGCGGGACTCGCCGAGGCCCTCGGCGCGCAGCGCGCCCATCGCCTCGGCGACGGCGGCGAACGGCGCCAGCGCGTCGGTGCCGGGTGCGCGGTGCTCGACCACGTCCTCCCACCAGCGCTCCGCGTCGTCGTGCCCGGCCGCCTCGGCGAGCAGCGCCAGCGGGTCGGCGACCGGCTCGGCGGCCTCGTCCCCGGCGGCCTCGTCCCCGGCGGCGTCCTGCTCGGCGCCGTCCTCCGGGGCCGGCGCGAAGCCGTACCCGGCGGGCAGGTCGATGAAGCGGACCGGCAGGTCGTGCTCGACGGCGTGCCGGATCGCCACCCACTCCGGGGAGAACTCGGCGTACGGCCAGAAGGCGGCCTTCGCCGGGTCGTCCACCGCGTGGGCGAGCAGCGCCACCGGCGGGACCAGGTCCTTCTCGGCGGCCAGGTGGACGATGCCGTCGGCCTCCGGCGGGCCCTCGATCAGCACCGCGTCCGGCCGCCACTGCGCCAGCGCGGCGGCCACCGACCGGGCCGAGCCCGGGCCGTGGTGGCGGATACCGAGGAGGGCGACCTCGACGCTCATGCCCCCACCTCGCTTCGCTCGGCGGGCGCTTCGCGCAACCGGCGCCTCTCGATGGTTCGCTCGCTCACGCTGCCGTCACCTCGCGGGCGGCGCGGTAGAAGTCCTTCCAGCCGTCGCGCTCGCGCACCACCCCTTCGACGTACTCGCGCCAGACCGCCCGGTCCGCCACCGGGTCCCGGACGACGGCGCCGAGGATGCCGGCCGTCACGTCCCCGGCGCGCAGCACGCCGTCGCCGAAGTGGGTGGCCAGGGCGAGTCCGTTGGTCACCACCGAGATCGCCTCGGCGGTGGAGAGGGTGCCGCTCGGGGTCTTGACCTTCGTCCGGCCGTCCACCGTGATCCCGGCCCGCAGCTCGCGGAAGACGGTGACCACGCGCCTGATCTCCTCGGCGCCGCCGGGCAGTTCGGGCAGTTCCAGGGAGCGGCCGAGCTGGTTGACCCGGCGGGTGACGATGTCGACCTCCTCGTCCAGCGAGCCCGGCAGCGGCAGCACCACGGTGTTGAAGCGGCGGCGCAGCGCGCTGGACAGCTCGTTGACGCCGCGGTCGCGGTCGTTGGCGGTGGCGATCACGTTGAAGCCGCGCACCGCCTGGGTCTCGGCGCCCAACTCCGGTATCGGGAGCGTCTTCTCGGACAGGATGGTGATCAGACTGTCCTGCACGTCGGCCGGGATGCGGGTGAGCTCCTCGACCCGGGCGATCTTCCCGTCGCCCATCGCCCGCATCAGCGGCGAGGGCACCAGGGCGTCCCGGCTGGGGCCATTGGTGAGCAGCTGGGCGTAGTTCCAGCCGTACCGGACGGCCTCCTCGGGGGTGCCGGCGGTGCCCTGCACCAGCATCGTGGAGTCGCCGCTGATCGCCGCGGCCAGGTGCTCGGACACCCAGGTCTTCGCGGTGCCCGGCACGCCGAGCAGCAGCAGCGCGCGGTCCGTCGCCAGGGTCGTCACGGCGACCTCGACGACCCGGCGCGGGCCGATGTACTTGGGGGTGATCCGGGTGCCGTCGGGCAGTTCGCCGCCGAGCAGGTACGTCGCCACGGCCCACGGCGAGAGCTTCCAGCGCTCGGGGCGCGGACGGTCGTCCTGCGCGGCCAGCGCGGCCAGTTCACCGGCGAAGGCGTCCTCGGCGTGCTGCCGCAGAACGTCGGTCATGGGGGCTCCTTCGGGTCGGCCGCCGGGCACACGGGTGCCCCGGGCGGCAGGGTGATCGGGGGGAGCCAGGTCGGCGTCCCGGCCTGTGGGAACCACCCTGCACCGAGCCACTGACATCGGCCGCCGGCGCCGCCGGGCGCTCCGGACGGGCCGTCAGCCGCTGTCAGTGCCACCGCCTACGGTCGGTCGCATGGAGGAACGCTGGAGCACCGAACACGTCCTGTCCCTGGCCCCTGACGCCGCCTCGCAGAAGGCGGCGGGCAAGCTCTCCGCGCCCGCGCCGTGGTCCGGCACCGGCACCGACGGCACCGCGCTGTGGGGCGAGTGCAAGGGCAGCGGCCGCACGCCGTACCGCACCGCGATCGAACTCGCCACGCCCGCCTACCAGTGCAGCTGCCCCAGCCGGAAGTTCCCGTGCAAGCACGCGCTCGGGCTCCTCCTGCTGTGGAGCGGCACCCCGGAGGCCGTCCCGGCCGGCGAGCCCGCCGACTGGGTGGCCGAGTGGCTCGCGTCCCGCCAGGAGCGCGCGGAGAAGCGCGTGAAGGAGCAGCCCGACCCGGAGGCCGCCCGGCGCCGGGCCGAGAAGCGCGGCGCGCGGGTCGCGGCCGGGGCGGCCGAGCTGCGGCTGCGGCTGGCCGACCGGGTCCGGCACGGCCTGGCCGACCAGTCCACCGCCGGGCCCTGGGAGGAGGTCGCCGCCCGGATGGTCGACGCGCAGGCCCCCGGCCTGGCCACCCGGGTCCGCGAGCTGGACGCGCTGCCGCAGGAGCGGCTGCTGGAGGAGTACGCGCTGCTGCACCTGCTCGCCACCGCCGCCACCCGGCTGGACGAGCTGCCGGCCGAGCTGGCCGCCACCGTCCGCACCAGGGTCGGCTACACCGTGGAGGCCACCGAGGTGCTGGCCGGCCCCACCGTCCGCGACCGCTGGCTGGTGCTCGGCAGCCGGGACACCTCCGACGACCGGCTCGTCACCCGGCGGATCTGGCTGCGCGGCGCCAAGACCGGCCGCTTCGCGCTGCTGCTCTCCTTCGGCCGCCCCGGCCAGGCCCCCGTCCTCGCCCTTCCCACCGGCCACCTGGTGGAGGCCGAACTCGCCTACCACCCCGGCGCCCACCCGCTGCGCGCCACCCTCGGCGAGCGCTTCGGCGCCCCCGAGCCGGGCCCCGCCGACCCGCCCGCCGGGCTCACCGTCGCCGAGGCGGTGGCCGGCTACGGCACGGCCGTCGCCGACGACCCGTGGCTGGAGAGCCGGCCGACCGTGCTCGACGGCGTCGTCCCGGTGCACGCCCCGGACGGCTGGTTCCTGACGGACGGCCACCACACCGTGCCGGTCCGCACCTCGACCGTCCCGGAGGCGGCGCTGTGGCGGCTGGCCGCGGTCTCCACCGGCCGCCCGCTGACGGTCTTCGGCGAGTACGGCCACCAGGGCTTCGCCCCGGTCACGGCCTGGGCCGCCGGCCGGCGCCCGGTCGGCCTCACCACCGCATAGGGCGCGTCCGACGATGCGCGAGCCCGACCGGAATCGTCGGACACGCCCCACGGCGCGCCGTGCGGATCCCCGCCGGGCCCGCGGCGCCGAAACCCCCGAGACACGCCCAGGAGTACCGAGAATGACGATCACCCAGGACCCGTGGGAGACCCTGCGCACCACCGCCCTGCTCGGCACCGACCGCCGCCCGCTCCCGGCCACCGCCCTGCCGCTCGAGGACGCCATGGACCGGAGCGACCCGGCCACCGCCCTGCTGGAGCTGGCCGCGCTGGCCGCCGTCCGCCGCCGGGCCGGCGCGCTGCCCGTCCCGGCCGCCGAGCCGCCCGGCCCGCCCGCGGCCGAGGACACCCGTCCGGAGCTGCCCGAGCCGGCCGCCCGCCGACTGGCCGTCCTGCTCTCCGGGCGCAGCGGCAGCGCCGGCGGCACCCTGGCCAACCTGGCCGAGCTGCTGCCGCAGTGGCTCGACACCGCCCGGGCCCGGGGCCTGCGCCCGCCCGCCGCGCTGATACCCGGCCTGCTCGACGCCGCCCGGGCCCGCAGCGAACTGCGCGCCGACGCCGTGGCGCTGGCCGGTCCGCTGGGCCGCTGGCTGGCCGAGCGGAACCCCGACTGGCGGTTCGTGCTGCGCACCACCACCCCCGAGCTGCCGCAGCCGTCCGCCGACGACCGGCTCTGGCACGAGGGCCTGTTCGCCGAGCGGGTCACCCACCTCACGCTGCTGCGCCGGCGCGACCCCGCGGCCGGCCTGGACCTGCTGCGCGGCACCTGGTCCACCGAGCGCGCCGAGGACCGGCTGCTCTTCCTGGACGCCCTCCAGGACGGCCTCTCCCCCGCCGACGAACCGTTCCTGGAGGCCGCCCTCGGCGACCGCAGCAAGAACGTCCGGGCCACCGCCGCCGAACTGCTCTCCACCCTGCCCGGCTCCGCCCTGGCCCGCCGGATGGCCGAGCGGGCGCGGGCCGCCGTCCGGCTCGCCGGCACCGGCACCCACCTGCTGGTCACCCCGCCCGCCGAGTGCGACGCGCAGATGCAGCGCGACGGGATCGCGCCCAAGTCGCCCACCGGGCGCGGCGAACGGGCCTGGTGGTTCGGCGAGGTGGTGGCCGCCGCGCCGCTGTCGGTCTGGCCGGAGAGCACCGGGCTGACGCCCGAGCAGCTACTCGCCCTGCGGGTCGGCGACAGCATCGACGAGACCAGCAGCAGCTGGGCCGACGACCTGCGGGAGGCCTGGGCGCGGGCCGCCGTCCGCCAGCAGGACGCCGACTGGGCCCGGGCGCTGCTCGGCCCGGCACCCGTCACCGGGCGCGGTGCGCGGGCCCGTTCGCCGCGCACCACCGGCGCCCCGGCCAAGCTGCTGGCCGTCCTGCCGCCGGAGGAGCGGGCCGTCTGGACGGCCGCGTTCATCGAGACCCACGGGCTGGGCGAGGCCTTCCAGCTGCTCGGCGCCTGCGCCACCCCGTGGACGCCGCCGCTGTCCACCGCCGTGGTGACCGCGCTGGCCAAGGCGGCGGCCTCCGGGGCGTACCCGTGGAGCCACAGCGGGGTGCTCGGGATGACGGAGCGCGCGCTCGCCCCGGAGACGGCCGCGGCGGTGGAGGAGCTGGCCGCCGGGGCCGCCCCGGACTCCGCCTGGTCCGAGACCTTCGCCCGGCTGGCCGGCACCCTGCGCTTCCGGGCGGCGATGCTCGCGGAGCTGGCGGGCTGAACCCGCCGGGCGCCACCCGGAACGACGGAGCGGGCCGGTCCCGGAAGGGGCCGGCCCGCTCGACGCGCCGCGGCTCAGCCGGCCCGCAGGTTCGACTCGACCCAGGCGACCACGTCCCGGGTCGGCGTGCCCGGGGTGAAGATGTCCGCGACGCCCATCGCCTTGAGCTCGGCGATGTCCTCGTCCGGGATGATCCCGCCGCAGAAGACCTTGATGTCCTCCGCGTCGCGCTCCTTCAGCAGCTCCAGCACCCGCGCGCACAGCGTCATGTGGGCGCCGGAGAGGATCGACAGCCCGATGCCGTCCGCGTCCTCCTGGATCGCGGTGTCGACGACCTGCTCGGGCGTCTGGTGCAGTCCGGTGTAGATGACCTCCATACCGGCGTCGCGCAGGGCGCGCGCGATGACCTTGGCACCACGGTCGTGACCGTCGAGCCCGGGCTTGGCGACCACCACACGGATCGGCCCCGACACACTCATGACTGCCTCCTGGACCTCGTCGTCCACCATCCGACCGGGCCTCGTGGGCCGCCGGCGCGGTTAACGGCCAATAACCAACCTGAGGGGAGGTTAGCGCCACCCGGCGCGGTTGACCGTGCCGCCCCCGAAGAGGAGGGCAAAGTCACAGCTCCAGGCCTTGCTACCAGCGGGTATACCCGCCCTCCCCGCAACCTCCGCACAGACCCCCCGGCCGACCCCTTGACATCCAGAGGTTTTTCCGGGGCGTCGGCCTCGGCGCTACAGTCACGGCTGTTTTCCCTCGTCCGACGACGTCCGAGGCCCACCGAGGAGGCAGCCCCCGATGGCTCCCGATGCAGCCGCCCGTCCGACCCGCGCGGAGCTGCGCCTCGCCGCCCGCGAGCAGTCCCGCACCCAGAGTCGCGGCGCCGCCAGGGCGGCCACCCGGACGGCGCTGCTGCGGGTCGCGCTGCCCTCGGTGGCCGCGCTCGGGGTGGCCGCCGCGGCGGCGGTCACCGTGCAGGGGGAGGCCGACCAGCAGCGCGCCCAGGCCGCCGGACGGGTCCCGCAGTCCGCGGTGGAGGACGCCCCGGACACCGCGGCCGCGCAGGCGGCGGCCGCCCAGGCCCTCGCGGCCGGCGCGCCGGCCCAGGCCTCCCGCGGCGACGCCCGCCGGCCGCTGGCCGGCGCCCAGCCCACCGAGGCCCCGGCCCCCGCCCCGCAGCCCACCGCCGAACCGGTCGGGCCCAAGGTGGCCATGCCGGTCGCCCGGCACGGCCTCGGCGAACTGTTCGGCGAGGCCGGCACCCGCTGGGCCAACCGGCACACCGGCATCGACTTCCCGGTGGACGGCGGCTCCGAGGTCTACGCCGTGACGGACGGCACGATCCGCACCCAGTGGAACCCGTTCTACGGCTACATGACGATCCTGAAGATGCCCGACGGCACCGAGGCCTGGTACTGCCACCTGCGGGCGTACAAGGTCCGCAAGGGCCCGGTGAAGCAGGGCGACGTGATCGCCTTCGTCGGCAGCAGCGGCAACAGCACCGGCCCGCACCTGCACTTCGAGATCCGGCCGCAGGGCAGCGGACCGATCGACCCGCTGCCCTGGTTCCTCGCGAACGGGCTGGACCCGCGCTAGTTCAGTTCACCGCTTCCCCGGCTACAGCTTCTCGACCGGCGCGTAGCGCAGCAGCAGCTGCTTGCGCCCCTCGGTGCCGAAGTCGACGGTGGCCTGCGCCCGGTCCCCGGCGCCCGTGACGGCCACCACCGTGCCCAGCCCGAAGCTGTCGTGGGTGACCCGGTCGCCGACCGCGAGCGAGGCGACCTCGCGCTCCACCACCTGGCCGCCGCGCCGCGCCGACTGCCCCCACCCGGCCTTCGGCCCGGCCGACGACGAGGAGGAGCGCGAACTCCCGCCCCCGGACGAGGACTTGCCCCAGGACGAGCCCGAGGAGTAGCCGCGCTGGACCGGCGCCTGCGCCGCCCCGGTGCGCTTCCACTCCACCAGCGCCTCCGGGATCTCCTCCAGGAACCGCGAGGCCGGGTTGTAGGCCGGCTGCCCCCAGGCGCTGCGCAGCACCGAGCGGGTCAGGTACAGCCGCTCGCGGGCCCGGGTGAGCCCGACGTACGCGAGCCGGCGCTCCTCCTCCAGCTCCTTGACCTGGTTGAGCGCCCGCATGTGCGGGAAGATCCCGTCCTCCATGCCGGTCAGGAAGACCACCGGGAACTCCAGGCCCTTGGCGGTGTGCAGGGTCATCATCGTGATGACGCCCTGCCCGTCCTCGTCCTCGTCCTCGTCCGGGATCTGGTCGCTGTCGGCGACCAGCGCGACCCGCTCCAGGAAGTCGGCCAGCGAGCCGACCGGCGGCGTGCCCTCCTCACCCGCGTCCGGCCGCTCGCCCGGGTCCTGCTCGTACTCCAGCGCGACGGAGGCGAGCTCCTGGAGGTTCTCCACCCGGGTCTCGTCCTGCGGGTCGGTGGAGGCCTGGAGCTCGGCCAGGTAGCCGGTCTCCTCCAGGACGGCCTCCAGCACCGCCGCCGGGCCCGCACCCGACTCGACCACCTGGCGCAGCCCGGCCATCAGGGTGTTGAACTTCTTGACGGCGTTGGCCGAGCGCGCGGCCATCCCGTACGCCTCGTCGACCCGCACCAGCGCCTGGGCGAAGGAGATCCGCTCCCGCGCGGCCAGCGCGTCGATCATCGCCTCGGCCCGCTCGCCGATGCCGCGCTTGGGCACGTTGAGGATCCGGCGCAGCGGCACGGTGTCCTCCGGGTTGGAGAGCACCCGCAGGTACGCCAGGACGTCCCGGACCTCCTTGCGCTCGTAGAAGCGCACCCCGCCGACCACCTTGTACGGCAGACCGACCCGGATGAACACCTCCTCGAACACGCGGGACTGGGCGTTGGTCCGGTAGAAGATCGCGACGTCGCCGGGCCTGGCCTCGCCCTTGTCGGTGAGCCGGTCGATCTCGTCGGCGATGAACTGGGCCTCGCCGTGCTCGTCGTCCGCGACGTAGCCGACGACCTTCTCGCCGTGCTCGCCGGCCGTCCACAGCTTCTTCTCGCGGCGGTTGGCGTTGCGCTCGATGACGGCGTTGGCGGCGCTCAGGATGGTCTGGGTGGAGCGGTAGTTCTGCTCCAGCAGGATCGTGGTCGCGTTCGGGTAGTCCTCCTCGAACTGGAGGATGTTGCGGATGGTCGCGCCGCGGAAGGCGTAGATCGACTGGTCCGCGTCACCGACCACGCACAGCTCGGCCGGCGGCACCTCGGCCAGCCGCCCGGCCGCCGGGTTCACGAAGTCCCCGTCCGCGGTGCGCTTCGGCGCGGCCGCGACCGAGCCTCCGCTCAGCTCCCGGACCAGCATGTACTGGGCGTGGTTGGTGTCCTGGTACTCGTCGACCAGGATGTGCCGGAACCGGCGCCGGTAGTGCTCGGCGACGTCGGGGAAGGCCTGCAGCAGGTTCACCGTCGTCATGATGATGTCGTCGAAGTCCAGCGCGTTGGCCTCGCGCAGCCGCCGCTGGTAGAGCGCGTACGCCTCGGCGAGCTTCTTCTCCATCGGGTTGGCGGCCTGGTCGGCGAAGGTCTCCTCGTCGATCAGCTCGTTCTTGAGGTTGCTGATCTTCGCGGTGAAGGACTTCGGCGGGAACTGCTTCGGGTCCAGGTCGAGGTCGCGGCAGACCAGCGCCATCAGCCGCTGCGAGTCGGCCGAGTCGTAGATCGAGAAGCTGGAGGTGAAGCCCAGCTGCTTGGACTCGCGGCGCAGGATGCGCACGCAGGCGCTGTGGAAGGTGGAGACCCACATCGCCCGGGCGCGCGGGCCGACCAGCGCCTCGACGCGCTCGCGCATCTCGCCGGCCGCCTTGTTGGTGAAGGTGATCGCCAGGATCTCCCCCGGCTGCACCCCGCGGGCGCCCAGCAGGTGGGCGATCCGGTGGGTCAGCACCCGGGTCTTGCCCGAGCCGGCGCCGGCCACGATCAGCAGCGGCGAGCCCGCGTGCAGCACCGCCTCGCGCTGCGGGTCGTTCATCCCCTCCAGCAGCTGCGCCGGGTCCACCACCGTCCGCGCGGCGCCGTTGCGGTACCAGGCGTCCCGCTCGGCCTCGGCCGCGCCCCCCGGCTCGTTGAAAGCCGTGGTCTGGAACAACCCGTCCGGGATGGCCTCCTCGTACGCGTCGTACGGGGCCTCCTCCTCGTACGGCGGGGGCTCCTCGTCGACGGGAGCGGCGGGCTGCTTCGACCCGGCGGCGGGTGCCTCGAAACCGGGGAGCGGGAGGTCGTCAAAGAGGCTACTCATGGCACATCGAGTCTATGGCCACCCACCGACAAGCCCGTCCGCCCGGACGGATCCGGCCGGACGGGCCCGAGGCGCCGGGCGGATCAGACCAGGCGGCGGGCGGTGGCCCAGCGGGTCAGCTCGTGGCGGTTGCTCAGCTGGAGCTTGCGCAGGACGGCGGAGACGTGGCTCTCGACGGTCTTCACCGAGATGAAGAGCTGCTTGGCGATCTCCTTGTAGGCGTAGCCGCGGGCGATCAGGCGCAGGACCTCGCGCTCGCGCTGGGTCAGGCGGTCCAGGTCCTCGTCCACCGGCGGGGTGTCGGTGGCGGCGAAGGCGTCCAGCACGAAGCCGGCCAGCCGGGGCGAGAACACCGCGTCGCCGTCGGCGATCCGGAAGACCGCGTTCACCAGGTCGGTGCCGGTGATGGTCTTGGTCACGTAGCCGCGCGCGCCGCCGCGGATGACGCCGATGACGTCCTCGGCGGCGTCCGACACCGAGAGCGCCAGGAACTTCACCCCTCCCTGCTCGCCCATCACCCCGACCGAGCGGCGCAGCACCTCGACGCCGCCGCCGCCCGGCAGGTGGACGTCGAGCAGCACCACGTCCGGCCTGGTCTCGGCGACCACGCGGACCGCCGAGTCCACGTCGTCGGCCTCGCCGACCACGTCGATGCCGGTCACCTCGGTGCGGCCGATCTCGGCCCTGACCCCCGTCCGGAACATCCGGTGGTCGTCCACCAGTACGACCCGCGCGGT
This sequence comes from Kitasatospora sp. NPDC004799, assembly GCF_040609095.1. NCBI lineage: Bacteria > Bacillati > Actinomycetota > Actinomycetes > Kitasatosporales > Streptomycetaceae > Kitasatospora > Kitasatospora sp. NPDC004799. The sequence continues at coordinate 8,873 of NZ_JBEXJK010000073.1, read as the reverse complement.
GCGCTCCGGCGCTGCCTCAGTCATCAGTTCTCTCCATCTCCAGCTCGACCTCGGTGCCGCCGCCCGCAGCCGGCCGCACCCGAGCGGTGCCGCCGTTGCGCTTCATCCGGCCGATGATCGACTCCCGTACGCCCATCCGGTCCTCGGGCACCGTGTCCGGGTCGAAGCCGGGGCCGTGGTCGCGGACGAACACCGACACCGTCCTCCCCTCCACCTCGGCGTAGACCTGGACCGGTCCCCCGCCACCGTACTTGGCCGCGTTGACGGTCGCCTCCCTCGCGGCCTGCATCTGGGCCGCGATCCGCTCGTCCATCGGGCAGTCGCCGACGATCACCAGCTCGACCGGGACCCCGTGCCGGTCCTCGACCTCGGCGACGGCGGCCCGCAGGGATTCCGCCATGGTGTCCGGCGCGGCCTCGGCGGCGGCCTCCGGGCGGTACAGCCACAGCCGCAGCTCGCGCTCCTGCGAGCGGGCCAGCCGCAGCACCTCCTTGGGGTCCTCGGCCCGGCGCTGGATCAGGGTCAGGGTGTGCAGCACCGAGTCGTGGATGTGGGCGGCGATCTCGGCCCGCTCCTGGGCCCGGATGCGGGCGGTGCGCTCGGCCCCGAGGTCCTGCCAGAGCCGCAGGCCGTACGGGCCGAGCAGGACCAGCACGCCGGCCAGCACCGCGAGCGAGGCCTCGATCACCGAGCTGAGCGTGGAGCCGCTGCCCTGCATGGCGAGCAGCGCGATGGTGCCGGCCACCGCGAGCAGCACGCCCGCGCCGACCCGGGTGTAGGCGCCGCGCCGCTTCTCGCCCTCCTCGATGCCGAACCAGCGCTGCCAGCGCGAGTCGTCGGCCTGCCGCCAGACCAGCGCCACGCCGACGCCGATCGCCAGCAGCGGCCAGGTGTACGGCTTCGCGGTCTGCCAGCCGAGCACGTTGAGCAGGGCGATCAGGCCGATCACCGTCATGACCAGGGCGGCGAGCTGCCCGAGGCCGCCCTGCCCGCCCTTGTCGGCCGCCCCGGCCTCCTCGCCCTCGGCGGCGGTCACCGGCTCGCCCTGCAGGGTGTGCTGGAGCAGCCGGCGCATCCGGCCGACCCAGCCGCCGGCCCGGCCGCCGTCCTTGCTCAGCAGGCCGCCCTGCAGCCCGGGCGAGGCCGGGACGAACGTCCCGTTCAGGTAGACCCACTGGGCGCCGCCGCGCTGCGAGGGCTCGCCGATGCCGATCGGCACCACGAACCAGAACGCGGCGTACAGCAGCGCGCCGATCCCCTGGGCGAAGAACAGCACCACGAAGGCGATCCGCACCCACCGCACCGGCAGCCCGAGGTGCACCGCCAGGCCGTGCGCGACGCCGCCCAGCATCCGTCCCTGCGGGCTGCGGTAGAGCCGCCGGTAGGGCGGCCGCCCGTCATCGGGCGCGCTCGGGTCGGCGCCGGCCGACGAGGCGGTGTCGGGGGCGATGGATCGGGGATCGGTACCGGGGGCTGCCACGCCACCGATGGTTCCACGCGGGCGCCCGCGGGCGCATCAGGGTGTGTCCCCATCCCGTATCAGGGACAAGTCAGGGTACGGACAGGGGTCCACCCGGTTGGGCCGGGCCGTCCGCTGCCGGAAGGATGGTGCCCATGACCGAGGACCCCCGCATCGAGGAGGCCGGGCCCGCCGCCCCGCCGGAACCGGACCGCCCGCCGCTGACCAGGGCCGAGCACCACCGCGTGGTGGCCGGCGTCTGCGGCGGCCTCGGCCGGCACCTGGACATCGATCCGGTGGTCTTCCGGATCGTCACGGTGGTGCTCTGCCTCTCCGGCGGCCTCGGGCTGTTCCTGTACGGCCTGGCCTGGCTGATCGTCCCGACCGACGACGCCAAGGGCCGCGGCGGGCGCACCGAGCTCCAGCGGGTGCTCACCGGGCGGGTGGACGGCCAGTCGGTCGGCGCGGTGCTGCTGACCGTGATCGGCACCGGGGTGTTCTTCTCCATGATGGGCGACGGGGACCAGATGTTCCCGCTGCTGCTGCTCGCCGCCCTGGTCTTCCTGGCGGTGCGCTACGACCCGGAGCGCCGCCGGGGCCGCGGCCGGGGGCGCGAACGCCGGCGCGGCGGCCCGTACGACCGCCACTTCCCCGACGCCGAGGGCACCGCCGGGGTCACCGGCGGCACCGGGGCCTACCGCTGGCCGCGGCCGGAGCAGGACGGGCCGGCCGGCGCGGAGCACCCCACCGCCCGGCCCGCCGGGAAGGCCTCCGACGCCGGCGGCTACCTCTGGGACCCGCGCCACCCCGAGCGCAACCCGTACGGGAGCACCTCCTCGGCCACCCCGACCCCGCCGTACGGCACCCCGACTCCCGCGTACGGCACTCCGACCCCGCCGTACGGCACCCCGGTGCCGCCGGCCGGCGGCCCGGCCCGGCCCTGGTGGCAGCGCACCGACCTGCCGGAGGGCGACCCGCTGCGCAAGGAGGGCGCGGCGCGGCGCGACGCCCCCGCCGCCGTACGGCGCCCCCGGGAGCGCTCGGCGCTCGGCTTCTTCGGCTTCCTGCTGGCGGTCGGCGCGGGCGCCGCGGTCTGGGCCGCCTCCGCCGACCGCCACGACCCCACCGTGCTGGGCACGACGGTGCTGGCCACCGCGCTGCTGGTGGTGGGCCTGACGCTGCTGGTCGGCGCGAAGTTCGGCCGGGCCCGCCGGCTGGCGGTGACCGGTCTGCTGCTCACCCTGGCGCTGGCCTTCGTCGGCCACTCCCCGGACTCCGTGCGCAACGCGGTCGGCGACCGCGACTGGACCGTGGTCTCGGCGGCCGACCTGCGGGACCGGTACAACCTGGGCGCGGGGACGGTCCGGCTGGACCTCTCCGCGCTCGACCCGGCCGGAGCCACCCTCGCCACCAAGGCCGACCTCGGCACCGGCGACATGACCGTCACCGTGCCGGACGACGTGACGGTGAACCTGGTGGTCCGGGTCGGCCTGGGCAACGTCGACGTCCCCGGTGAGCGCAGCGACGGCACCGGGCGGCACACCTACCTGATCGGCCCTGCCAACGGGCAGCCGGCCAAGGGCACCCTCAATCTCGAACTCGGAATCGGGCTCGGCAACATCAAGGTGGTCCAGAAGTGAGGAAGCACCGGCTCGACCTGTTCTCACTGATCGCGGGCGCGCTGTTCACCGTGATCGCGGTGCTCTACCTGGTCGCGGCGGTCAACGACCAGTCGGTGAACGGGCGGATCGTCATCCCGGTCACCTTCATCGTGCTCGGCGTCGGCGGCCTGGCCGGCGCGGTCGCGGCGGTGGCCCGGCGCGGCCGGCCCGACCGCGAGGAGTGAGCGCGGGGCGCCGACCGGCCCCGGGTCCTCAGCTCTGCTGGGGGCCCAGGGTCAGCTGGTCCCCGTCCTTGCTGACGGCGTACCGGGGCAGCGGCTTGACCGCCGGCCCGTTGACCACCGCGCCGGTCGCGGCGTCGAACCGGGAGCCGTGGCAGGGGCAGTACAGCTGGCCGTTCTTCGGGGCGTCCACGGCGCAGCCGGAGTGGGTGCACACCGCGGAGAAGGCGCAGTACTGGCCGGCCTTGGGCTGGACGATGTAGACGGCGTCCCCGGTGGCCGGGTCCTTGACCTGGGCCGAGCCGCCGACCGGCACGCTCGCGGCGGGCACCGCGGGGGCCTGCGCCGGGGCGGCGGAGACGGGGGCCGCCGACTGCTTGGGCTCGGCCGACCGGTCCCGGCCGAAGGTGCGGGTCAGCGAGCCGGTGAGCAGCCCGGCCCCGCCGATCGCGACGGCCGCGATCCCGCCGTCCACCAGGGCCCGGCGCCTGACGTGGTCCTCGCCCAGCCCGCGCGCGCGGTCCCGCCCGGCCCGGCGGGCCAGGTAGCCGTCCACCGACAGGTACGGCGTGCCGGCCAGCACCAGCGGGATCCAGGCCATCAGGTAGACCAGGTCGTTGCCGAGGTAGTACGGCGCGACGCTCCAGCTCACGGTCAGCCACAGGCTGAGGTTGAGCAGCGCGCCGCCGAGCGCGGCGACCCGGCCCCAGAGGCCGAGCAGGGTGCCGAGGCCCACCGCCAGCTCGCCGAAGGCGATGGCCAGCGCGAACAGGGTCGGGTGGTCGAGGGCGGGGCCGAGCAGGAAGGAGATCGGGCTGCCGCCCGCCTTGGCCGCCTGGGTCTGCGAGACGAAGGAGGCCGGGTCGCCCGCGCCGGCCAGGAAGTGGGCGTCGGAGAGCTTGTCGAGCGCGGCGTAGACGAAGGTGACGCCGAGGAAGAGCCGCAGCGGCAGCAGCGCGTACGTGGACCCGAGCGCCCGCCACCGCGCCGCCCGGTCGGCCCGGCCGGCCGCTCCCCCACCGGCCGGCACCGCGTTGCTGGCCTCCGACATCCCTCACACCTTCCCTCGTCGCCTGCCACTCCCTGACAGGTCCGGTCCGCATTCTGCCCGCTCCCGACCGCTTTCGGTGGGAGGTCCCTCCCGGAGAGCGGCCCCCGCACCGCGAACGGCCGCGCCGTCGCTCCCTCCAGTACGGGAACGACGGCGCGGCCGTTCAGGCACCGGCCTCAGCGCGAACTCGCGCCCCGGCGGCCGGCGGAAGTGGTCACTCCCACTCGATGGTGCCCGGCGGCTTGCTGGTGACGTCGACGACGACGCGGTTCACGTCGCGGACCTCGTTGGTGATCCGGGTGGAGATCTTCGCCAGCACGTCGTACGGCAGGCGCGACCAGTCGGCGGTCATGGCGTCCTCGGACGAGACCGGGCGCAGCACGATCGGGTGGCCGTAGGTGCGGCCGTCGCCCTGCACGCCCACGCTGCGGACGTCGGCGAGCAGCACGACCGGGCACTGCCAGATCTCGCGGTCCAGACCGGCCGCGGTCAGCTCCTCGCGGGCGATCGCGTCGGCGTCGCGGAGCAGGTCCAGGCGCTCCTTGGTGACCTCGCCGACGATCCGGATGCCCAGGCCCGGGCCCGGGAACGGCTGGCGCTGGACGATCTCCTCCGGCAGGCCGAGCTCCTGGCCGACCATCCGGACCTCGTCCTTGAACAGCTTGCGCAGCGGCTCGACCAGCTGGAACTGGAGGTCCTCGGGCAGGCCGCCGACGTTGTGGTGGGACTTGATGTTGGCGGTGCCGGTGCCGCCGCCGGACTCCACCACGTCCGGGTACAGAGTGCCCTGGACCAGGAAGTCGACCGACTCGCCGTGCTCGCCGGCCTCGGCGATGATCTCGGCCTGGGCCTGCTCGAAGACCCGGATGAACTCACGGCCGATGATCTTGCGCTTCTCCTCGGGGTCGGTGACCCCCTTCAGCGCGTCCAGGAAGCGCTCGGAGGCGTCGACCACCTTCAGCTGGACGCCGGTGGCGGCCACGAAGTCCTTCTCGACCTGCTCGGTCTCGCCCTTGCGCATCAGGCCGTGGTCGACGTAGACGCAGGTCAGCCGGTCGCCGATGGCCTTGTTGACCAGGGCGGCCGCGACCGCGGAGTCCACGCCGCCGGACAGGCCGCAGATCGCGCGCTTGTCGCCGACCTGCTCGCGGATCAGGGCGATCTGCTCCTCGACCACGCTGCCGGTGGTCCAGGTCGGGGCGATGCCGGCGCCGCGGTAGAGGAAGTGCTCCAGGACCTGCTGGCCGTGGTCGGAGTGCAGCACCTCGGGGTGGTACTGGACGCCGTACAGCCGGGCCTCGTCGTTCTCGAAGGCCGCGACCGGGACCAGGTCGGTGGAGGCGGTGACCGCGAAGCCCTCCGGGGCGGCGGAGCAGGCGTCGCCGTGCGACATCCACACCGAGTGCTGCGCCGGGACGCCCTCGAACAGGGTGGAGCCGGTGCGGGAGACGGTCAGCGGGGTGCGGCCGTACTCGCGGGCGCCGTTGTTGTCGACGGTGCCGCCGAGGGTCTTGGCCATCAGCTGGAAGCCGTAGCACATGCCGAAGACCGGGACACCGGCCTCGAAGATCGCGCGGTCGATCTGCGGCGCGCCCTCTTCGTAGACCGACGACGGTCCGCCGGAGAGGATGATCGCCTTGGGGTTCTTGGCGAGCATCTCGGCGACCGGCATGCTGCTCGGCACGATCTCGCTGTAGACCCGCGCCTCACGCACCCGACGGGCGATGAGCTGGGCGTACTGGGCGCCGAAGTCGACCACCAGGACGGGGTCGTTGTCCGGCGCGGACTGGACGGGAATTGCAGAGGACACAGACGGCCTTCCGGCAGCGGTATCGAGGTGTCGCGCGTGGCCGCCTCCCCGGCGGGGGCCGCGGCTGCGGACGGTGTGGGGTGTCTGGACACCGATTCTACCGGGCTGTCCGGTTTCACTCGTCTGCCCGTCCAAAGGACCGTGACCGGGCGGGGCCGCGGTTCGTTGCTTCTGACGAACGTACGGCCGCGCCGCGCCCGCCAGACGCGCCGCCCGTCCCCGCGGGGGCACCGCCGTACGGCAGCAGGACCACGCGTGGAGTTCCACCCCAGTCCACCGGCGCACGTGGTGCCGCCGCCCGGTCCGCCGGGCACGCGGCTCCGTGGGACCGTGCGCGGGTGCCGCGGCCGGCCAGCAGGGGACAGCGACCCCGGCCGCGACTGGGCCGAGAGGTGGGACGGCCGGAGTCCGGGGACGCCCGGGGCCGGCCGTCGCACCCCGGTCCGATCCGCTGTGCGCCCGGGCGCACGCCCCCGTCCGTCCCGCACCGCTACGCGCGTCCCCGTGCGCCACAACCACCCGGACCACTACGCACCGTGATCATCGACGGCGGCCCCGGCGGGAACTGCTCTGTGCCGAACTCTGCCGAACCGGTTGCAGAGCGAGCCCCTCGTCCAGCACGATGCTCGTTGTAAGCGGTTCTCCCGGCGCCTCGCGGCCCACCGAGGAGGCCCGCGACGGCGTTCTCCGCAGCCGCGCCGCAGGGAGGCGGCAGCGGCCCTCCGTTCACGCTCCGTGATCACGGGACCGGCGCAGACCAGCGCACCGGGCCCACCGCGCACGGGCGTGCGCGCCCCGCGCGGCCGGCCACCCACGCCGGAACCGCACGGCGCGTCCCGAAGCCAACCGACACGACGGCGCTCCTCCCCCGGCGCCGTCACCCCAGCACCGGCGCGGCCCTGACGCCGAGTGCTGAACGACAAAGGGCCCCGTTCCCCCGCGGGGCCCTTTGCCCTGTCCGGGCCGCCGTGCTCAGGCGCGCGTCAGCACCTGCGCCCGTGTCTCCGCCCGCGTCCGCGGCCGCTCAGGGGTGCTCGCGCCAGACGCTCGGGTCGACCGGCTCCGTCGGCCGCGGCGCGGCGGGGGCGGGCGGCCCCTCGCGCGAGCCGACCACGTCGCCCGTCCCGGGAACGGGAGCGGGCGGCGCGTCCTGCGGCGGCCCGCCCTGGACCGGCACCCCGTACGCCGGAGCGCCCTGCGGCGGGACGCCGTACCCCGGCGCGGTCGGGTACGGCACCTCCGGCGGCACCGCGTCGTACGGCGCGCCCCCGTACGGCCCGGCCCCGTACGCCGCCGCCCCGTACGGCACGGCGGCGCCCCGGCCGCGCACGGCCGCCAGCAGCGGCGGCACCACCAGCGCGCCGGCCGCCGCCCAGACCAGGTTGGCCAGCAGCAGGCCGAGGAACACCAGGCCGACCGAGTTCTCCTGGGACACGTCCACCCGGTCCGAGGAGATCCAGCCCCGCATCGACATCGTCCGCGTCATCCCCGCACCGGCCACGGTCATCAGCACGGTGAGCACCGACGCGTACACGGCCGCCAGCCGGAGCCGGTCCGCGGCGTCCAGCCGCCGCCGGTACGCCGACCAGCCGAGCAGGAGGGCCGCGGCGAGCGCCAGCAGGCCGCTCCAGCGCCAGTCGGCGCTCGCGTCGCGCAGGTCGAAGAAGGAGAACTCCAGGTTGCTGTCGCGGTCGCCCCAGCTCGCGTCGTCACCGGACATCCCGGCGTGCGTCCCCAGGGTCGCCCCCGAGCCGAAACCGAGCAGGAGCAGGCCGAGGTTGGGCAGGAAGGCGAGCGAGACCGCCGTCGCCACACCGTCCTCGCTGTTCGCCGCCACCACCACGAAGGCCGCCACCGCGGCCAGCCCGACCGCCAGCGCCAGCGCCTGGCCCGCGGTCAGCGCGGCCACCGCCCAGCCGCGCACCGACCGGCTGCGCCAGGCCGCCCAGCGCAGGGCGTCGGTGCCGTAGACGGCGAAGGCGGGCAGGGCGGCCAGCAGCGCGGTCCAGCCGACCGCCTCCAGCCAGCCCGACTCCGCGCCGTAGCCCATGCCGGTGCTCCGCAGGGGGTAGCCGGAGTAGTCGTCGGTCAGCTCCGGCCGCCAGGTCGCCCCGCCGGCCAGCCCGAGCAGCAGCGTCACCCCGGCCAGCACCACGGCGGTGCGCAGCGCCTCGCCACCGGCCTCGCCCCGGGTCAGCTGGGCGCCGGCCGCCTTGCGCCTGCGGGCCCCGGCCCGCAGGCCGAGCCAGAGCGCCAGCATCCAGAGCACGGTGACGGTCATCGGCAGCACCCGGAACACGAGGTCCAGGTCGTCGAGGCGGTCGCGGCCGGACGCCGGGTGCCCGGTCAGCTCGAACGGCGCGCCGAGCGCGTTCAGCGCCATCGCCAGCGCCGCGCCGAACCGCTCGCCGAAGCCGGGCGCCGCGATGAAGGTGTCGTAGTCGTAGTCGCTGGGGACGGCCGCGATCAGCGCCACCAGCAGCAGCACGCCGGTCGGGGCGATCGCGGCCCGGAGCGCCGGACGCCAGTCCGCGCCGGTCAGCCACCGCAGCGCCGGCGACTGCCCGCTCCGCGGGTCGTACGGCGTACCGCCGCCCCAACTGCCCACGGCGGGCGGCCCGGTGACGGGCGGGTACCCGGGCGCACCGGTCGGCGGCGTGGTTGATGATGAACGACAGCTGCTGCGCGGGCAGTCGGAGGTTCAGCGTGT
>NZ_JBEXJK010000072.1:0-26638 GCF_040609095.1 Kitasatospora sp. NPDC004799 | reverse complement strand
CACCCCGCCCCCCGGGGCCCGCCACACCCCCCCACCACCCCCCCCGGCCCCCCCCCCCCCGGGGGCCCCGCCGGGCCCCCCCCCCCGCCCCCCGGGCCCCCCCCGCGGCCTGCGACCACCGAATTCTCACTGGGGGACCGAAGCAGTGGACGTCATGACCGCCGTCCTGACCCGCCGGAGCGAGCAGCGGCTCAGCGAACCCGCGCCCGGCGACGAGGAGTTCATCTACCTGCTGAACGGCGCGGCAGCCGCCCCCGACCACGGGCGGCTGCGGCCCTGGCGGTGGATCCTGCTGCGCGGCGCCGACCGCGAGCCGCTCGCCGCCCGGCTGGCGCAGGAGGCCGCGCAGGAGGCCACCGCCGAGGAGCGGGAGCAGATCGCGCGCAAGGCCCTCCGGGCGCCGCTGAAGGCCCTGCTGGTGTTCAGCCCGGTCACCGGGCCGAAGGTGCCGGAGTGGGAGCAACTGGCCGCGACCAGCTCCATGGCGTACGGCCTGATGCTCCTGCTGCACGTCCGCGGGTACGGGAGCATCTGGCGCACCGGCCGGCTCTGCGAGAGCACCGCGGCCGCCGAACTCCTCGGCCTGCGGCCGGGCGAGCGGCTGCTCGGCTCCCTCGACATCGGCACCCCCGACCGGTCCTCCGGCCCGCCGGTCCGGCGGGAGCGCGACGACGTCGCCGACCGGGTCTCGTGCTTCACCGCGTGACCGGCGCAGCACCCCCCTCGCAGCCATTCCAGGAGCCCACCATGCCCGCCACCAGGACGCGTCCGCCGGCTTTCGTCCTCTTCACCGACCTGCCCAAGGCCGGCGCCTACCTCCGGGCGATCGCCGCACGCGGACTGCGCAGCCTGGTCGTCACCGGGCCGCCGCAGTGGCCGCTGGAGCAGGTCGCCGTCTCCTACGTCGGCACGCCGGGCCACCCGTTCGAGGCCGTCGAGCGCCTGGAGTTCCTCCCGCCCGAGGACACCGCCGGCATCCTCGACCAGGTCACCGCCTGGAGCCGCGACTACGACGTGCGGGGGATCTTCAACTCCTCCGAGTCCTTCGTCGAGCCCGCCGGCCTCGCCGCCGACCTGCTCGGCCTGCCCGGCGTCGGCCTGCGAGCGGCCCGGGTCTGCCGCAACAAGCACCTCCAGCGCCGCTACCTCGCCGAGTGGAGCCCGCTGTCGCTGCTCTCCAGCACCCCGCGCGAGGAGCTCCGCACAGCCGTGGCCGGCCGGTACCCGCTGATCGCCAAGCCGCTCGACCTGTACTGCAGCATCGGCGTCCAGGTGCTGCGGGACCAGGCCGAGACCGACCGCTACCTCGACGCGCGAGGCCCCGACGCGGCGCCCGTGCTGCTCGAACAGCGCGTCGAGGGCAGGGAGTTCAGCGTCGAGACGATCGTCGTGGACGGCCGCCCGGTGTTCTCCGCGGTGACCCAGAAGGCGACCAACGAGCACGAGGGCGACTTCTTCGTCGAGATGGGCCACACCCTGCCCGCCGGCAACGCGAGCGAGGACGAGGCCGAACTCCTGCGCAGCACGCAGGCGGCGGCGCTGGCCCGGCTCGACTTCGGCACCGGGATGGCCCACGGCGAGTACCGCATCCTGCCCGACGGCCGGGTCGCGCTGATGGAGATCGCCGCCCGCCCGCCGGGCGACGGCATCCTGCACCTCTACGAGCTGGCCACCGGAGCCTCGATCGAGGCCTCGGTGGTGGACGCGGCGCTCGGACTGCCGGTCGACCACCCGCAGCCGCGCCGCCGGGCCCGGCAGGTCTACTTCGACCACCTCCCCGGCACGCTGGCGGACGTGACGCTCGAGGGGCCGGCGGCCGACGAACCGTTCTGGGTGGTCGAGCACGGTCTGTGGCCGGGCGTCGAGGCCGCCCCCGCCGACGCGCCCGCCGGGCTGCGGAAGGTGCTCGTGCTCAAGGCGCGCGGCGCCGAACTCGGGCCGCTGACCGACTCCTTCGGGCGCGTCGTCACCGCCCTGTTCGACGCGCCCGGCCCGGAGCAGCTGGAGCAGCTCGACGAGGACGTCCGCAAGGCCGTGCGGATCACCGTGAGCTGACCGCCTCCGCCCCGACCCACCCAGCCCCAGCCCCAGCCCCAGCCCCGACCCCGACCCCGACAGAACGAAGAGAGGAGCAGCCCATGGGAGCGCAGCCCAGCCCGACCCGCGGCGCGGACGTGGGAGCACCCGCCCCCAGAGGCGTACGCGCGCTCACCCGGCGCGCGCTGGACCGGCTGCCCGCCTCCCGGACGGCCCGGGTCTTCGTCCTCGTCGCGTTCGTGGACGCCTTCGGCCGGGGCTTCTTCCTGGCCGGCTCGACCCTCTTCTACACCCAGGTCATCGGCCTGAGCGCCGCCCAGGTCGGCACCGGCCTGTCGATCGCCGGCCTGCTGGGCGTCGCCTGCGCCATCCCGATCGGCCGTGCCGCCGACCGCTTCGGCGACGGACCGACCCTGACCGCGCTCCAACTGTGGCGCGGGGCCTCGTTCCTGGTCTACCCGTTCGTCGACGACTTCCCGACGTTCCTGGCGGTCGCCTGCCTGATCGGCGCCGTCGAGCAGGCGGTCGGGCCGATCATCCAGTCCGTCGCGGGCAGCACCACCGAGGAAGGCTCGCCGGTCCAGGCGATGGCGTTCATCGCCGTGGCCCGGAACTCCGCGTACGCGCTGGCCGCCGTGCTGGCCACGGTCGTCATCACCGTGGCGAGCTCGGTCACCGCCTACGTCGGCTTCGTGCTGGCCAACGCGCTGGCGTTCCTGGCGACCGCCGCGCTGCTCACCCGGCTGCGCCTGCCCCGCCCCAGCGACGGCCGCCCGGACCGGCCCGCGGCCCGCCTCGGGGACCGGCTGCTGCCCTTCCGCGACCCCAGGTTCCTGCTCCTGTCGCTCGCGAACGGCGTGCTCTACCTGCACGTGCCGATCCTCTCGGTGGCCTTCCCGCTGTGGATCGTCACGCACACCGACGCCCCGCGCGGCCTCATCGGCGCGGCCCTGGTGATCAACACCGTGCTGGCCGTCGCGCTGCAGGTCCGGTTCAGCCGGGGCGGCGAGGACGTGGCGCGGGCCGGCCGCAAGCAGTGGGCCGCCGGCGCGGCGCTGGCCGCGTTCTGCGTGCTGACGGCCTCGATCGCCTCGGTGGGGCCCGTCCTGGCCGGCGCCCTGACGCTGCTCGCGGCGGTGCCGCTGACCCTGGGCGAGCTGTGGCAGTCGGCCGGCGGCTGGGGCATCTCCTACCACTTCGCCCCGGCGGAGCAGCGCACCTACTACCTGAGCATCTACCAGCTCGGCGCCACCGGTGTGGCCGTCGCGGGCCCCCTGGTGCTGTCGACGGCCGTGGTGGACCACGGCTACCCGGGCTGGCTCGGCCTCGGGGCGGTGTTCGCCCTGACCGGCCTGGCCGTGCCGTACCTCCTCGGCCGCCGGGGCGCCGGCGCACCGCCGGCCCGCTGAGCCCCTCCCTCCCTTCCGACCCGGAAACCTCCACCCCTCCCAGAGACAGGACGACTCCCTTGCGCCACATCACCGTGTACTGCGGTGCCTCCCACGGCCGCCGCCCGGCCCACCGGCAGGCCGCCGCCGCGTTCGGCAGCGCACTCGCCGAGGCCGGCCTCGGCCTCGTCTACGGTGGCGCCTCGACGGGCCTGATGGGCGCCGTCGCCGACGCCGCCCTGGCCGGCGGGGGGACGGTCACCGGCATCATCCCGGAGGACCTGGTCCGCCACGAGGTCGCCCACCGGGGCCTGAGCCGGCTGGAGGTGGTCTCCGGCATGCACGAGCGCAAGGCCCGCATGGTCGAGCTCGGCGACGCGTTCGTGGCGATGCCCGGCGGGTTCGGCACCGCCGACGAGCTCTTCGAGGTGCTCACCTGGGCGCAGCTGGGCCTGCACGGCAAGCCCTGCGCCCTGCTGGACACCGACGGCTTCTTCCAGCCGCTGCTGGCCTTCCTGCGGCACGCCGCCGACGAGGGCTTCGTCCACCAGCGGTACCTGGACAACATCATCGTCAGCGACAGCCCGCAGGAGATCCTGGCCTCCTTCGCCGAGCACCAGGCCCTGCCCCACCTCTTCGCAGGGGTGTGAGGCACCCCGTGACCGCCACCCCCGTCACCGCCGCCCCGGTCGGGCTCGCCGTCTTCGACATGGACGGCACCCTGCTCCCCGGCACCACCGCCTGCCAGCAGATCGCCCGGGCCGCCGGCGACCCGGAGCTCATCGACCGGCTGGAGCGCGACTACCGGGCCGGCCTGATCGACAGCACCCGGTTCGCCGAACTCGCCCTGGAGTCCTGGGCCCGGGCCGGCACCGACCTGTACCGCCGGGCCTTCGACGCCTGCCCGAAGATCGGCGGGGTGACCGAGACCCTGGCCGCCCTGCGGGCCCGGTCCGTGACCACCTGCCTGATCACCATGGCGCCGCGCGAGTTCGCCGAGTGCTTCACCGGTTTCGACCACGTCTTCGCCTCCACCTACCCGACCGACATCCTGGACCCGGAGGACAAGCCGCGCGTGGTCCGGGACCTCCAGCAGCGGCTCGGCCTGGACGCCGCCCGGACGATCGCGTTCGGCGACTCCGACTCGGACGTCCCGCTGTTCGAGACGCTGACCCGCACCGTCGCGGTGAACGCCACGGCCAACCTCGTCCCGCTGGCCGCCCACCGCTACGACGGCGACGACCTGCGGGCCGCGCTCGGGCTGGTCGACGACGGCGCCCGCGGTGCGGTCGGCGGCACGCTCCACGGCGTACCGGAGCCGCAGCCGTGACCGCGATCATCGTGGCCGCCTGCGCGGCCTTCGCCGCCGACTTCCCCGGCCAGACGGCCGTCGTCGCCGACACGCTGAGCGCCACCGGCCGCCCGGTGGAACTCCACGAGAACGTCGAAACCCGCTTCCCGGACGGCGAGTTGTGCATCGACCTGCCGGCCGAGGCGGCCGGGCGCACGGTCGTCCTCTGCCAGTCCGTCACCGGCGACCACGCCTCTCCCGACCAGGCGATCATGAGCCTGCTGGCGGCGGCCCGCTGCTACCGGGAACACGGCGCCGGACGGATCGTCGCCGTCATCCCCCACCTCGCCTACGCGCGGCACGACCGGCACGTGCCGGGCCAGCGCCGACCGGTCATGGCGGCGCTGCTGGCCGATCTCGCCGCGGCCGCCGGCATCACCGAACTGGTCACACTCGCCTCCGGCGCCCAGGACCTGCTGACCGGGCTGTTCGCCGGCACGGGCACCCGGCTGACCTTCCTGCCGGTGCACGAGATCCACCTGGAGGTGCTGGCCGAGCTGGTCGAGCCGGGCACCGTGCTGGTGGCCCCCGACGGCGGCGCCGGCGAGCACGTCCGGACGCTCGCCGCCGCGCTGGGCCTGCCGGCCCTGGTCGCCGACAAGCGCCGGCTCGGCCCGGAGCGGGTCGAGGTCACCCTGCACGGGGCGGACGACGCCCTCGACGGGCTGCGGCACGCCGTGATCGTCGACGACCTGATCACCAGCGCGGCGACCGTCGAGACGGTCTGCGCCGCGCTGCGCGGGTGGGCCGCCGATGCGCGGATCGACGTCGTCGCCACCCACCTGCGGCTGACGGCCGGTGGCACGCAGCGGCTGGCCCGGCTGCGCGAGCGGCGCATCCTGCACCGCGTCCGCACCACCGACTCGGGCGGCCGCCGCACCGCCCTGGACGGGCTGACCAGCACCCCCGCCGTCCCCCGGATGGCCCAGGCGCTGGCGGAGCGGCTGACGCAGGACCGCACGCCCGCCCACGGACCGAACGGCCGCGCGCTGAACGACTACGCACTCAAGGACCCCGCATGACCGTCACCACCGAAACCCGCCGCACCGTCCCCGAACTCGCCCGCCCCGAGCTGTCGATGTCGGTGGTGTGCCTGGACCAGACCCGGCTCGGCGAGCACATCGAGACCCTGGGAGGCCTCGGCGTCTCCCGCCTGCACGTCGACCTGGTCGACCCGGCGTTCGGCGGCGCCCTCGGGCTCCCCCTGGAGACCATCAGCGACCTGCGCCGCAACTGCCCGCTGCCGGTGGACGTCCACATCATGCTCGCCCGGCCCGAACTGCTGCTCCAGGAGGTCGCCGCCCGCGGCCCGGCCAGCATCTGCGTGCACCAGCGTTCGCTGACGCCGAAGGTCGCGCTGCTGCTGCGCGGCATCGCCGCGCAGGGAACGGCGGTCGCCCTGGCCGTCGACCCGGACGAGTCCATCTCGATGGCCGCCGTCGAGGCGGTCCGCCCGGACCGGCTGACGGTGATGAGCGTCGTACCCGGCGGCGCCGGGCGCCCGTTCCGCGCCGAGGCCCTCGACACCATCGCGCAGGCGGCCCGGCTGCGCGAGCGCGGGCTGATCGAGCGGGTCGAGGCGGACGGTGCGGTCGGCCCCCTCACCGCCGGCCGGATGGTGGCGGCCGGCGCCGACCAACTCGTCCTGGGGAGCACGGTGTTCCCCAACCGCACCCCGCTCGACAACCTGCTGCCCGAGCTGCACCGCTCGCTGGCCGCCCACGCCTGACCCCCGACCGCGCCTCACACAGCCCCGGTCACGCCCCGCACCCCTCCTCCCAACCCAAGGAACCTCTCCATGCGCACCCAGCCCATCAGTATCGGCGACGTCCGGCGCGAACTCCCGGTGGTCGCCGTGAGCGACACCGTCAGCATCGCCTTCCTCAAGCTCTACGGCGACGTCGAGCTCGTCGACGCGGCGACCGCCGCACTGGCCGACCGCCTGCGCGACGACGTCGACATCATCCTCGGCCCCGAGTCGGGCGGCATCCTGCTCGCGCACAAGCTCGCCGAGAAGGCCGGCAAGCCGTACCGGATCGCCCGGAAGAAGGTGCGCCCGAACATGGCGGCGCCGCTGCGCGTCCCCGTGCAGAGCATCGGCACCGCCGGCGTCCAGGAGCTCGTCCTCGGCGAGGACGACGCGGCCGTGCTCCGGGGCCGCCGGATCGCGGTGATCGACGAGGTGATCAGCAGCGGCGGCACCCTGGCCGCGCTGGACGCCCTGGTCGGGCAGGCCGGCGGAGAGATCGTCCAGGTCCTCGCGGTCGCGACCGAGGGCGACGAGCGGCCGTCCGTGACCAGCCTGCTCCACCTGCCCCTGTACCCGAACGAGAGCGCTGCATGACCTCCGACCTCCCGGCGCGGGACGGCCGACTCCGGCCCGCCGTGGCCGTCCTGTGCCTGGTGCAGGTCCTGGTCGCGCTGGAGTTCTCCATCGCCAACGTGGCCCTGCCCACCCTCGCCCAGGACTTCGCCGTACCCGCCAGGGACCTCCAGTGGGTGCTGTCCGGGTACGCCCTCGCCTACGGCTCGACCCTGCTGTGCGGGGGCCGGCTCGCGGACGTCTACGGCCCGCGCCGCACGCTGCTGGCCGGCCTGGCCTGCTTCACCGCCGCCTCGGTGGCGGCCGCCGTCACCCCGACGTTCGCCCTGCTGATCGCGTTCCGGGTGGCCCAGGGGACGGCCGCCGCAGCCGCCACCCCGGCGGCGCTCGCCCTGATCACCACGCTCTGCACCGGCCCCCGGCGGACGGCGGCACTCGCCTGGTGGGGCGCGGGCGCCTCACTGGGCTTCGCCGCCGGCGCCGCCCTGGGCGGGGTGCTCACCCAACTGGCGGGCTGGCCGGCCGTCTTCTGGGCCTGCGCACTGCTGGCGGCGGTCACCGCGGCGCTCACCCGGCGGCTGGTCCCCGAGACACCGGCGCGCGCCGAGGCGAGCCCGGACGTGCCGGGCGCACTGCTGCTCGCCGTCAGCGCCGCCACCGTCATCGCCACCCTGTCACTGCTGCCCGAGGCGTCCGCCCACGCCTGGCGGGTGGCCGCCCTGGCCCTGGCCGCCGCGGGCACCGGCGCGGTGTTCCTGCGGCGCGACGGCCGCCGCCCCGCGCCGCTACTGCCGCGCCGGTTCCTGCTGCGCCCCCACGTCCTGCGGGCCAACCTCGCCGGCGCGTGGGCCGCCGCGGCCGGCGGCTCCATGGTGTACTTCGCGGCCTCCTTCATGCAGCACGCCCTGGGCTGGAGCGACGCGCTGACCGGTGTCGCGCTGCTCCCCGACGCGGCCGCCGCCGCCCTCGGCGCCCGTGCCGCCGGCCCGCTGCACCGCCGGCTCGGGACGACCCGGGCGTGCGTCACGGGCCTGGCCGCGATCGCGGCGGGCATGGCGCTGCTCGCGGCCACTCCGCTGACCGGGCTCGCCGCGGTCTGGGTCCTGGCCGCCACGTGCCTGACCGGGTTCGGCCTGGTGCTGGTGGCCGTGGTCACCGCCGTGGCGGCCACCGCCGAGCTGAACGCGGACGAACACGGCCTCTCCGGCGGCCTGCTGATCACCACCCAGCAGCTCGGCGTCTCGCTCGGGCTGGCCGTCCTGCTGGTGGCCGGTCAACTCGCCGCCGACAGCCCGCTGTCCGTCCACGGGACACGGACCTGCCTGCTCGCCGGCGGGGTCCTGGCGGCCCTGGGCTGCGCCGCGGTGCTCCTGCTGCGAGGCGCAGCCGGAACCGCAGCCGGAGCCGGAGCCGGACCCGCCGCCGAGCCGGCTGCGGAGGGCGAGGCCCGACCGGCGACGTGACCGGACGTCACCCCGACTACCAACCGCTGCCGCCCAGTTACCGACCGAAGGGGATCGAGAGTGCAGATCCCACACGTACAATTCCGTAACGTCGTGAGGTCCGCCGGACTGCCGACCATGCCACCGACGGAGCTGACATGGCCGCAGCGAGCACCGCGCGTGCCACGGGTGCCGGCCGGGCCGGCCGGGCCCGCCGGGCGGGCCGTGTCCGGCGCTTTCGGATGATTGGCGGAAGTGATGCATGAAGTAGACCGGTCGCGCGCCCTGACCGCCACCGACGTGGCGCGGGCGGCCAAGGTCTCCCAATCGACGGTCTCGCTGGTCCTCAACGGAAAGTGGCAGGGCCGGGTCCGGGAGGAGACCGCCCGCCGCGTCCTGGCGGCGGTGGACGAGCTGGGCTACCGGATCAACGAGTCGGCGCGCAACCTGCGCCTGGGCAGCAGCGGTACCGTGCTGATGGTCGTCCCGACCCTCGTGAACCCGGTCTTCGCCGTCATCCACGCCGGCGCGGCCCGGGTCGCCGCCGAGGCAGGCCTCGGCGTCGTGGTGTTCCCGCTCAGCGCCGAGGACGGCTGCGACCCGTTCTCGACGCCCCGGCAGTCGCTCGACGGCGTCATCGCCTGCTCGGTGTCCGCCCAGGCCGTCGCCAAGCTGCGGACCGGGCTGCCGCTGGCCGTGCTCGACGACACCCCGCTGCCCGACACCCCGACGGTGACCATGGACACCGGCGGCGGCATGGCGAAGGCCCTCGCCCACCTCGTCGACCTCGGCCACCGGCGGATCATGCACCTGCGGGCCGAACGGTCGGCCTGGACGTTCGCCCGCCGGGCGGAGGCCTTCGACCAGTGCGTGCTCAGCCACCCCCAGCTCAGCCCGAGCCGCCTCGTCACCCCCTTCGACCTGGTGGACGTCCGGGGCCGGGCGATCGCGGCGCTCTCCGCCGCCGACCGCCCCACGGCGGTCATCTGCGACGACGACAACATGGCCATGGCCGTCCTGGCCGCCGCCGCCGAGCTGGACCTGACCGTCGGCGAGGACCTCTCCCTCGTCGGCTTCAACGACCTCTCCACCGCCACCGTGCTCCAGCCGCCCCTCACCACCGTCCGGCTCCCGCTCGGCGAGCTGGGCGCCCAGGGCATGCAGGCGCTGATCGAGCTGCGCGGCGGGGGCACGCCCGACTCGGTCGTCCTGCCCACCGAGCTCGTCGTCCGCCGCTCCACCGGCCCGGCCCCGGCCTGAACGCCTTGATCTGACCCGGTCGGGCCTCGTGGACGACCGGGCGGACGGTGAGGATCCCCCCGGCCCCGGCCCCGGCCCCGGCCCCGGCCCCGGCCGCACCGGCGCCACCAGCGCGAACGCCGGCCTCAACACCTCCGACCCCACCCGCAGTTGGCGGCGCCGGAGGATCGACGCGAACGCCGACGCTGGCCGTCCCCGCCGTCCCGCCGTCCCGTCGTCCCCGCCGCGGGGACGACGGGACGGCCCGGGTAGCCTGGCCGCCGGGACGGGAACGAGGGGGAAGCCCGATGACGTACGCGACGGCGCCGGACGGCACCCGGATCGCCTACCAGCACCGGGGCGAGGGCGCGCCGCTGGTCCTGCTGGCGGGCCAGGCCAACGACCACCACTGGTGGGACGCGGTGCGCGCCGACTTCCACCCCGCCCGCAGCACCCTCACCCTCGACTACCGCGGCACCGGCGGCAGCGACAAGCCCGACACCCCGTACAGCACCGAGCTGTTCGCCCGCGACGTCGTCGCCGTCCTCGACGCGCTCGGCATCGACCGGGCCGACGTCTACGGCACGTCGATGGGCGGACGGGTGGCCCAGCAGCTCGCGGCCCGCCACCCGCAGCGGGTCGCCGCCCTGGTCCTCGGCTGCACCTCGCCCGGCGGCCCGCACGGCGTCGAACGCGGCGACGACGTCCGCCGGGCCCTGGCGCAGCCCGACCCCGGCGCCGCGCGGCAGGCCCTGCTGGAGCTGATGTACACCCCCGGGTGGCTCGACTCCCACCCCGGCCCGTACCGCACCCTCGGCGACCCCGCGATGCCCGCCCACGCCCGGCGCCGCCACCTCGGGGCCAGCAACCGGCACGACGCCTGGGACCTGCTGCCGGCCGTCACCGCCCCCACCCTGGTCGTCCACGGCGCCGACGACCTGCTCAACCCCGCCGCCAACGCCCCCCTGCTCGCCGCCCGCATCCCGGGCGCCCGCCTGCACCTGGTCCCCGGCGCCCGGCACGCCTACTTCGAGGAGTTCCGCGCCCACGCGAGCCCCCTCGTCCTGGACTTCCTCACCTCCGCCCGCCGGCCATGACCGCCCGTACCACCGCGGGTCAGGAGGCCTGGAGGCTG
This sequence comes from Kitasatospora sp. NPDC004799, assembly GCF_040609095.1. Lineage (NCBI taxonomy): Bacteria > Bacillati > Actinomycetota > Actinomycetes > Kitasatosporales > Streptomycetaceae > Kitasatospora > Kitasatospora sp. NPDC004799. The sequence goes on along the minus strand of NZ_JBEXJK010000072.1, from coordinate 15,723 downwards.
TAGTGGGCCTCGATGACGCCGTTGGCGAAGGTGCGGCTGGAGGCCAGCGCCATGGGGACCTGCGCGCCGCCGGCCAGGGTGCGGCCGGTGCCGACGACGACGGGGGAGATCTGCAGGTAGAGCTCGTCCAGCAGGCCGTTGCGCATCAGCCACTGGACCAGGGTGATGCTGCCGCCGACGTTGATGTTCCCGCCGGGCTGCCGCTTGAGGTCCCGGATCCGGCCGGCGACGTCGTCCCCGGTGATCAGGTGGCTGTTGCCCCACTGCTCCACGCCGGTCAGGGAGGAGGAGACGACGTACTTGGGCGAGGAGTTCATCCAGTCGGCGGTGGGGACCTGCTCGTTGGTGGCGTACGGGAAGAACGCGCTCCACTGCTGGAAGGTCGCGCGGCCCAGCAGGGCGGTGTCGGCGTCCTCGAACAGCCGCAGCACGGCCGCGCCCGTCTCAGCGGTGCTGTACGGCATGCTCCAGGTCTCCGGGGCCTCCACGACGCCGTCCAGCGACGAGAACAGGCCGGCGATGATCTTGCGCATGAGGTGCTCCTGAAAGCTCGGTATCGGTTGCTTCACCGGGTCGGACGGGGGCCGCCGGGGGAACTCATCGGTGTCGGGCGGAGAATTTTCGAGAATTTTCGACGGGCCGTCCGGAGGGCCACGCGGAAGGCCACGCGGAAGGTCCGCGCGCACCGATGAGTCCCGGCCCGCCCCGCGGTCTGAGAGGGCATGGAGACCCTGGAGTTCGCCCTCGGCCCGCTCCCCGGCGGGGCCGGCCCCTTCCTGTGCGACCAGCTGGCCGCTCTGCTGGCCGAGCACCCGGAGGGGCGGGTCGTCGTCTGCGACGTGTCCGCCCTCCGGCGGCCCGCCCCGGCCGACCTCGACCACCTCGCCCGGCTGCGGCTGACCGCGCGACGTGCCGGGCGGCAGGTGGTGCTGCGCGGCGTCGGGCCGCGGCTCCGGCTGCTGCTCGTGCTGACCGGGCTGGCGGAGGTGTTCGCGGACGAGGCGGACGGGTGAGGCGGACCGTCAGGCCCCGGCGGTGCCGGCGGTCTCGGCGGGCAGGCGCATGGGCAGGCCCCAGAGCGGGAACAGCCGCTCGGTGTCCATGTGGTTGGTCATGGTGCTGATCCGGCCGTCGGTGATCTCCAGCAGGGTGATGCCCCACGGGGTCCAGCCGTCGCCGTCCTCGGCCGGCCGGTACTGGGCGTAGGCGGGCGTGCCGTTCGCCTCGACGGGGACCATCCGCGATCCCCGGCAGCCGCAGCCGGCCCCGAGCCACCACTCGCCCAGCTCCACCACGCCCTGCACCCACATCTGGTAGGGCGGCATGTTGAGGACGGCGTCCTCGTGCAGGAGCCGCTTCAGACCGTCGATGTCGAACGCCTCGAACGCCGCGACGTACCGCGCCAGCAGGGCCTGCTGGGTCTCGTCCAGCGGCTTGAAGGTGTCCGACGCCGGCACGCCGCCGCTCTCGGCGAGCGTGGCCCGGGCCCGCTGCAGGGCGCTGTTCACCGAGGCGACGGACGTCTCCAGCAGCTCGGCGGTCTCGGCCGCCGACCAGGCCAGCACCTCGCGCAGGATCAGCACCGCCCGCTGACGGGCCGGCAGCTTCTGCAGGGCGGACACGAAGGCCAGCCGGATCGTCTCCCGGCCCACCGCCACCTCGGCCGGGTCGCCGGACAGCACCCGCTCGTCGGGGACCGGGCCCACCCAGATGTTCTCCTCCAGCTGCGCGAGGTCCGGCGCGCTGGCCGAGCACGGCGAGGAGAGGTCCATCGGCCGGGCCCGCCGCTGCGCGGCCGGGGCCATGTCCAAGCACACGTTGGTGGCGATCCGGTACAGCCAGGTGCGCAGCGCCGAACGGCCCTCGAACCCGCCGAACTTCGACCAGGCCCGCAGCAGGGTCTCCTGCACGGCGTCCTCGGCCTCGAACGCCGAACCGAGCATCCGGTAGCAGTAGGCCGTCAGCTCCCGGCGGAAGGGCTCGAGCTGCGCGGCGACGTCGTCATGTTCCTTGATCACAGACACCGCGCCACCCTAGCCGCCAGGGCTGACCAAGATCATCATGCCCTGCCCCGTACACAGGGGGTGCCCCCGCCCGGGGGCGCCGGAAGCCGGCGGGGCCGACTTCCGGCGCCCCGGAGCCCGTCACGCGCCGGCGTGGAGCCGCTCGATCCGCTCGAAGAAGAACTCGTGCTTGAGGAAGGAGACGTCGTACTCGTGGCCCGGGTGGGGCGGCAGCAGCTGGGAGGCCTGGATCAGCCGCCAGCCGTCCCTGAGCGCGTCGAGCCCGGTGCCGTACGGCGGCTCCGCGCCGTCCCCCGTGGTCGGAGACGTGCGGCCGGTGCCGTCGTACCGCGACCAGCCGAGCACCTCCGAGTCCAGCGCGGAGGTGAGCAGGTACAGCACGAGCACCTGCTGGCGGAGCACGGGAGCGGGGACCGCGGCCGTGGGGGAGCCGACCGTCATGCCGTTGCCTCCTGGGGCCGGTTGGAGACCCTGGTGACCCAGTGGTCGAGGTCGAAGCCGGGGTCGCCGGTCAGCTCGCGCCACAGCAGGGTGCGGTTGTAGCGCTCCAGGCGCCCGACGGCCTGCTCGTACCACGGGAACGTGACGTCCAGTTCGGAGCGCACGCGCGGGTCGTGCAGGTCCGAGGCGTCCCACAGGAGCCGCTGGCGGACCGTCGGATTGAAGCGGATCTTGAACATGTAGCGGGTCGTGTCGCTGTCGTTGCGGCGACCGCCGTGCCAGAGCCCGTGGTGCACGAACACCACCGTCCCGGCCGGGCAGACCAGCCGGTCCTGGCCGCGGAGGTTCTGGTAGCGGCCGGTGTCCGACTCGTTGGTCCGGCGCAGGTGGCTGCCGGGGACGCTCAGGGTGCCGCCCATGTCCAGCGTCACCGCCTGCGGGTAGTACATCAGTTGCACGTCGAAGGCGTCCGGCCGGACGTCGATGATGGCATCCGCGTGCAACGGCTGCGCCTCCCCGCCCCGGGGCTCGCGCACGTGGACGGCGTGGTGGTCCACGAGCGGCTCGGGGCCGACCAGGCTGCGCAACGCGCCGTCGACCTGCGGGACCGCCAGCAGCCTGGCGGGGAGGGAGTCCGGGGCGTACGCCTGCGACAGGGGCGTCCCGTACGGGACCGGCGCCACCTCCTGCGCCAGCACCGCCAAGGCCTCGGCGTTCAGGTCCGCGGGCACGACCGCGTCCAGCCGGAGGGAGCCGCGCGCCACGAAACGGGCCATCCGGACCGAGTCGAGCAGGAACCGTTTGTTCTCCATGGCGACAGACGCTAGAGCCGAAGCCCCGCCCCGCGAGTGGGCCCGGTTCGCCCTCCACTGGTCGATTTTCACCACACCCGCTTCGCGATACGCCTCGGCCGGGACACCCGGGGCCGGAGCCGGGGGTGATAGAACCCCGGGCATGGACACCGCGCTCGCCCGTCTCGACGAGCCTCCCGGCCTGGCCGCCGTCGGCATCGGCGTGCACGGCTGCGCCAGTCGTACGGACGTGTTCTCGCTGCCGAACCTGTGGCAGCTGCACCTCTACGGCTACGAGGCCGACCTGACGGTGGACGGCACCGCGCACGCGATCCGCCCGGGCCGGGTCAGCCTCGTCCCGCCCGGCACCACGGTGCGCTACCGCTACCGGGGCCGCTCCGAGCACCTGTACGTGCACCTGCGCCTTGGATCGGCCGGCGCGCCGATCGAGATCCCGGTCATCCAGGACACCGGAACCGAACTCGCGCCGCTCGCCGCGCAGTTGAACAGCGCGCTCGCGGCCTGGCCGCACGCGCCGGCCCGGGCGACGGCCGAGGTCTGGGCCGCGCTGTGGCGGGTGGCCCAGCTGGCCCCGCCACGCACGGCCGGCCCCGCCGGCCCCGCCGCGCCCCATCCGGCGGTCGCGGCCGCCCTGGCGATGATCGAGGCGCGCCTGGCCGGGCCGCTGAGCGTGGCGGAGCTCGCGAAGGCGGCGGGCGTCTCGCACAACCACCTGACCAGGCTCTTCCGCGCCGCCACCGGGAACACCGTCGTCGGCTACCTCCGCGCCCGGCGGATGGAGCGGGCCCGCCACTTCCTGCAGGCCACCACGCTGTCCATCCCGGCCATCGCGGCGTCGGTCGGGATCCCCGACCTCCAGGCGTTCAACAAGGCGTGCCGCCGCGACCTCGGCGCCTCCCCGCGCGCCGTCCGCCTCGGCCTCGGCCCGGCCGGCCGCGGCGGCCGTGGCGGACCGGGTACGACGGGATCTTGAGACCGTGATCGGCCTGTGGCAGGCTCGTGCCGCATGATCGACGACTTCGCGAAGGCCCATCTGCACGAGCGACTACGGCGCGACCGCGAGGCGCTGCTCTGGAAGCTCGACGGCCTCTCCGAGTACGACGCCCGCCGGCCCCTGACCGCGACCGGGACCAACCTCCTCGGCCTGGTCAAGCACGTGGCCACCGTCGAGGCCAGGTACCTCGGCGAGGTCTTCGGCCGCCCCTCCCCGGAACAGCTGTGCCGGTGGCAGGACTTCGACGGCAGCGACCAGTGGGCGGCCGAGGACGAGACCCGGGACGAGATCGTCGCGTTCTACCGGCGCACCTGGGAACACGCGGACGCGACGATCGACGCGCTCCCCATCGACGCCCCCGGCCACGTGCCGTGGTGGTCCGGGCCTTTCTCCCGCACGAACCTGTTCGCCGTCCTGGTCCACGTCCTCGGCGAGACCAACCGCCACGCCGGGCACGCCGACATCCTGCGCGAGAGCGTCGACGGCCGCACCGGGATGCGCCCCGAACACGAGCAGCAGACCGACGAGGAGGCCCGCGCGGCCCACTGGGCGAAGATCGAGCGGATCGCCAGGTCGGCCGCCCCCGCGTGACGCGGCACCGGTTCCGGGCTAAGGGTTGTCCCGTAACCGACCTCCGAGGTGGCCGCCCGGGTTCTGCCGACGGTCAGCCGTCAGGACGATCGAGGGGTGGCTCTCGTGGGGGGTGCTGATCGTGCGTGCAGCCGACGCACCGTCGTTGAGGTTCGGCGATCGTGGGGGTCATGCCGATCACACGTCTCGCCCTCCCGCTCGGCGACACCGAGCGCCCCGTCCCCGTCTGGGCCCTCCGGCTCGCCAAGGCCCTCCCGTTCGTCGTGCTGCCGCACTGCCTGTGGCGACTGCCGTTCGCCGCCGACTTCCGGATGGGCATGATCGACCCGGCGGCACCGGTCGCTCCCTGGTGGAGTCCGTTCTACGTTGTCGGGCTCAGTGTGCTCACCGAGGCGCTGGCTCTGCTGACCACTGGGCTGGTGGCCGGCTGGGGCGAGGTGTTCCCGCGCTGGGTGCCGTTCGTCGGCGGCCGGCGGGTGGCGCCGCTCGCCGCGGTGATCCCGGCGGCCCTGGGCGGCCTGGCCCTGGTGGCGATGTTCGACCTCTACCCACTCGCATGGGCAGGCGTCCTGCCCGAGGTGGGGTACAGCAACGGATGGTGGATGGCCCTGGCCCGGCTGTGCGTCAGCCCGGCGATGCTGTGGGGGCCGATCGTGCTGGCCCTGGCCTGGGCCTATTACCGGCGGCGCCGACCTGCCTGAGCCGCAGCACAGTGGCCGTGATCGCCCGGCTCTTTGCAAAGGAGGGTGAGATGATCTCGCGGTGGCTGGTGTGATCACGGCATCGGAGCCGTCCTGGGTAGCCCCGTTCACCGGGCTGAGCCGTACCACGTCGGCCCGTTGCTCGCGCTCAAGCCCCGGCGGCGGTTCCGCAGGGACGCCGTACTGATCGTGACGGAACCCTCGTCCCCACCCGTGACCACACGATCGCGGAGAAGTCGAAGAACTACAGGTACTCCACCAACCATCAGGTCGTCATCGACGCCCGCACCCGCATGGTCGTCGCGGTCGGCAGACCGCTCCCGGGCAACCGCAACGACTGCAAGGCATGGGCCGAGTCCGGCGCGGCGGCCGCCGTCGGGAGGACGACCACGATCGCCGACGGCGGTTACCCTGGCACCGGCTTGGTCATCCCGCACCGCCGCCCCAAGGGCGGCGAGCTCACCGATTGGCAGGTCGAGCACAACCGTGAGCACAAGCAGGTCCGGGCTCGTGTCGAGCAGGTTTTCGCCCAGATGAAGACCTGGAAGATCCTGCGCGACTGCCGGCTCAAGGGCGATGGCGTCCACCACGCGATGCTCGGCATCGCACGCTTGCACAACCTCATCCAAGCCGCGTAGAGCGGAAGCGGCCGGGCGACGGCCCACCGTCCACGGCCCTCAACGATCAATTACGGGACAGCCCTTCGGTGCGGGTCTGCCACCATCGGTCTGCCTCGGCGCGAGCCAGCTCGGCGTCGTACTCGTCGGCGTCGAAGTGGAGTTCCGGGGGCCGGGTCGTTCCCAGGTGCGGGATCTCCCAGTCCGACCACTGCACGATGCCCCCGAACCGCTGCACGACCACGGACAGGAAGCCGCAGCAGCCGCCCGTGCACGCGGGCTCTCCCAGCTCCACGCGTCGCGGCTCGCCGGTCGCACGCAGGGGGCCGGGGCCGTCGGCGGGCAGCACGTCGACCGCGTACGGACCACGGCCCCCCTCGCCGACGGCGGCCTCCACGAGGTCCTCGCCGTTGACTCGCAACCGCACCTGGGCGGCGAACCGGCGCCCGGGTGGCAGCACCCTGACCTCCAGCCGATCGAACATCAGGCCACCCTAGGGCAGCGCCGCCGACACCGGCTCGCGCGGCTCCTGCCGAGCGCCGTGGGAAAGCGGCACCCCTGCGAAGCGCCGGCACGCGAACACGATCCCCTGCGGGCAACCCGGGGTCGTCCAGCGGCGGGCGAGCGAGCTTCCGAAGCCGCTGCTGCCGGTGCGGCAGCAGCGGCTCGATCCGCCCCGCGGGCCGCCGCCCGGCACCGACCACGGCGGTCTCTTCCCCGCGACCTGCCCAACGAGCCCACGGGCGAACAGACATGGTCGTCACGCAGTTCTGCCGGCTCCTCTTGCGGTGCGCCGGCAGGGCCCTTCGTTCAGGCCGCTGGGGTGGCGGGTACGAGCCACCCCCTCCAGCCGGCCGCACTTGCCACCGCAGGGCGCCAGAAGTCGGCGGGGTCGACTTCTGGCGTACGACGCCAGGTTCCTGGAGGGTGAAGCCCCTGAATAGGCCGGCTATGTGCCGCTGGGGCTCGCCGCGCAGGTGCGTGAGAAGTCGGCGGGGTCGACTTTCTGTGCGGGTTGCTGGGGTCCTGGAGTTGAGGTGCCCGGGCCAGGGCGGCAACGTGCCGCTGGAGCCTGGCCACGCAAGTGCACGAGAAGTCGGCGGGGTCGACTTCTGGTGTAGGACGCGGGGCTTCCGGAGGGTGAAGCCCTTGAACGAGGCGGCGTATGTGCCGCTGGGGCTCGCCGCGCAGGCGCGTGAGAAGTCGGTGGCGTCGACTTTCTGTGCGGGCGGCTCGGGTCCTGGAGTTGAGGTGCCCGGGCCAGGGCGGCAACGTGCCGCTGGAGCCTGGCCACGCAAGTGCACGAGAAGTCGGCGGGGTCGACTTCTGGCGTAGGACGCCGGGCTCCTGGAGGGTGAAGCCCCTGAATAGGCTGGCGAATGCGTTGTTGGGGCTCGCCGCGCAGGCGCACGAGAAGTTGGTGGGGTCGACTTCTGGTGTACGACGCGGCTTCCGGAGGGTGAAGCCCCTGAACGAGGCGGCGTATGTGCCGCTGGGGCCCGCTGCGCAGGCGCGTGAGAAGTCGGCGGGGTCGACTTTTGGCGTACGGTGCGGGGCTCTTGGAGGGTGAAGCCCCTGAACAGGGCGGCGCGGGTGCCGCTGGGGTCTGCCGCTCCACGTGCACGAGAAGTCGGCGGGGCCGACTTCTGGTGAGTTGGCAGGGGCTGCTGGTTCGGGGGGCTTGGGGGAGGGGTTCGAGCGGGTCCCTCCAGCCGGTCGCCCGTGCCGCCGTGGGGCGCGAGAAGTCGGCGGGGCCGACTTCTTGTGCGGCAGCAGGGGGTTTCCGGGGGCGGGGTGTTTTGGGGGCGCAGGAAGTCGGCGGGGCCGACTTCTGGTGCGTGGGGGTTCAGGTGTGGGTGGTCTGGGCGGCCTGGGCGGCTTGGGTGCGGCAGTGGGTGAGGGCGTTCTTGAGGCGGGGGTCGGGGTCGGTGGCGGTGAGCAGTTCGCCGGCGGTGGTGAGGGAGGTCCAGTACAGGCTGGGGTCGCCGGTGCGGGGGAGGGGGTGGGCCGCGGCGAGGGAGAGGTAGGCGGCGGTGAGGTTGCCGGTGGTGAACCAGCGGTTGAGGCCGTGCTGGTGGCCGGGGCGGATGCCGCCCATGGCGTCGACGGCGACCAGGAAGTGGTCGATGACGGTGAGTTCGGTGTCGGTGAGGGTGGCGGGGACGTCGAAGACGCCGAGGGCCTCGAGGAGTTCGCCGGTGTCGGACTCGGTGTCGGGGCGCGGGTTGGCGAGGAGGGCGTCGTAGCACTCGTCGAGGCGGCGGGTGATCTCGGCGAGGGGGATGGCCAGGGCGAGGCAGACGGCGCGCGCGGTGGGCAGCGGCTGGTGGCCGAGGCGGGCGATGAGGGCGTAGGTGGAGGCGGGGGTCGCACCGCGGGAGAGGGTGTGGCGGGCGAGGGTGACGAGGGCGGGCTGCGGGTTCATGGGGGTGTGTGCTCTCAGGCGGTCAGAGGGTTGGGGGTGACGAGGGCCCAGACGAGCTTGCCGATTCCCCCGGGGCGGTTGGCGCAACCCCAGCGGTGGGCGAGTTCGTCGACGAGGAGGAGTCCGCGGCCGTGTTCGTCGGAGACGGACGGGGTGCGGAGGGCGGGGAGGGCGGTGCCGGCGTCGTGGACCTCCAGGCGCAGGAGGTGGTCGGGGGTGAGGGTGAAGCGGAGTTCGATGTGGCAGTCGTCGGGGGCCTCGGAGTGCTGGACGGCGTTGGCGAACAGTTCGCCGAGGAGGAGTTCGGCGATGTCACGGTAGCGCTCGCCGTCGGGCAGCCCGGTGAGGTAGGCGCGGAGGAGGTAGCGGGCGAGGGGCGCGGACTCGGTACAGGAGTCCAGTCGCGCGACGAACGTTCGGGGGCGGCGGGGGGTCTTGAGCATGGGGGAGTACCTCGGGGATCGGGGGTTACGGCGGCCGGTTGATGAAGTCCGGTACGGACCTGTGGAGTTTGGGGAGGGGTGGGTGATCTAGACGGGGCGCACGGGGTCTCCGCAGGTTGCGCTGCGCACCCGGCAAATCACCGGGTGTAGCCATAGTGGCGCCTCGGCCGCTACGATCGGAAGGCTTCCCCACTTGACATTTCCCTCGTGTGGTATTCACGCAGCAGTGGAGGTCTGACGATGCGTGAGTCTCAACTGGATCCATCGGCCTCGCCCCTCAAGGCGTTCGGGGCCCAACTGCGCAAGCTGCGCAAGGCGGCAGGCTTGACGCAGACCCAGCTCGGCCAGCGAACGAACCTGAGTGACAGTCAGATTTCGAACCTCGAAAGAGGGACACGCAATCCCACACTTGACTGGGTTCGAAAGGCTGACAAGGCCATCGATGCCCGTGGGACATTGGAACTGACGTACTGGAGCCTGAGCGGGTCGTCGCTGCTGGAAGGGTTTCCCGAGTACGCGGCGCAGGAGGCGAAGGCCCAGGGCATCTCCCACTTCGAGCTGGGCATCGTGCCCGGCCTGGCCCAGACCCGGGAATACGCCAGTGCCTTCGCATCCGCGGCCGTACGGCGCGGCAGCATCACCGAGGAGCAGGCGGCGGATCGACTCGACTTCCTGGCCACACGCCAGAAGCTGCTTGAGCAGCGGTCGGCGCCGCGCCTGCACTTCGTCCTGGACGAAGGTGCGCTCCTGCGAAACGTGGGAGGGCCCAAGGTCATGGCACGGCAGCTGGCACACCTCGAAGACCTCGCGAGCCGTCCGAACATCACCATCCAGGTGGCGCCGTTCTCGCTCGCAGAGGAACTGCCGTTCACCATGGTTGTCACGCTGCTGACCCTGGCGGATCGATCCCTCCTGGCATACTCGGAGTGCCAGTTGCGCGGCTTCCTCGCGCGGGACGCTGATACGGCCCAGGCCTGGGAACGGGACTACCATCAGCTCCAGGTGGAAGCGCTGTCGAAGGCTGCGTCACTGGAGATGATCCGCAAGAAAGGCGCGAGAGGAACGTCATGAACTCCCCTGTAGACCTGTCCGACGCCGCATGGTTCAAGAGCAGTTACAGCAACAACGGTGGTACCTGCGTCGAGGTGGCCCCCAACTTCCCCGGCCTGACCCCCGTCCGTGACTCGAAGGACCCGCAGGGCCCGGCCCTCGTCTTCCCGGCCGAGGCTTGGAAGTCGTTCGTTGCCGCTGTCCGCAGTGGCGAGTTCGGCGAGGTCTGAGCCGAAGCCCGGAAGCGGATGCCCCCGCTGAGGGCGGCGCCAGGGGCATTGCGAGGCAGTCAACGCTCGGCTGGGGGTCCCCAGCCGAGCGTTTTTGCGTGGGCGGGGGAGGGCACGGAAGGGCTATGAGTGCTCTGGAAAGTGACCTGGCCGGTGCCGCTTGGCGAAGGAGCAGCTACAGCGGTAATGGTGGACAGTGCGTGGAGATGGCCGCCGGCTTCCCAAACCTGGCCCCCATCCGCGATTCCAAAGACCCCCATGGCCCGGCTCTCCTCTTCCCCTCCGAGGCCTGGGCGTCGTTCGTTGCCGCTGTCCGCAGTGGCGAGTTCGGTGAAGCCCGAGAGGGGGCGTCATGACCGACGGCGTAGAGCTGTCCGGTGCTCGGTGGTTCAAGTCTTCCTACAGCCAGCAAGGCGGCAATTGCGTTGAGGTAGCTCCGGGCTTCCCTGGCCTGGTCCCTATCCGTGACTCGAAGGACCCCCACGGGTCGGCCCTCGTCTTCCCTTTCGAGGCCTGGGCGTCGTTCGTCGCCACTGTCCGCAGCGGCGAGTTCGGCGAGGTCTGAGAGGTGGCCGAACGCTCGGCTGGGGTTTCCCCGGCCGAGCGTTTTTGCGTGAGCAGGGGAGGGCACGGAAGGACTATGAGTGCTCTGGAAGTTGACCGGACCGGCGCCGCCTGGCGGAAGAGCACGTACAGCAACGGCGGGGGCGGCTGCATCGAGGTGGATGATGTGCATCCGGGCAGGGTCCGTGACTCGAAAGACCCGCAGGGGCCGGTTCTCGTCTTTCCGGTTGGGGCTTGGGAGTCGTTCGTTGCCGCTGTCCGTAGCGGCGAGTTCGGTGAGGCGTGAGAGGGGAGCAGGATGGCTGACTACGTAGACCTGTCCGGCGCGGCATGGTTCAAGAGCAGCCACAGCAACAACGGCGGGTCATGCGTCGAGGTGGCTCCCGGCCTTCCCGGCCTGGCCCCTGTCCGTGACTCGAAGGATCCGGAGGGCCCGGTCCTCGTTTTCCCGGTTGGGGCTTGGGAGTCGTTCGTTGCCGCTGTCCGCAGTGGCGAGTTCGGTGAGGTCTGAGAGGGGAGCAGCATGGCCGACCACGTAGACCTGTCCGACGCCGCATGGTTCAAGAGCAGCCACAGCAACAACGGGGGCAACTGCGTCGAGGTGGCTTCAGGCTTCCCGGGGCTGATGCCCGTCCGTGACTCGAAGGACCCGCAGGGGCCGGCTCTGATCTTCGCCGATGCGGCCTGGGCGTCGTTCGTTGCCGCTGTCCGCCGTGGGGATTTCGGGGTCGTCTGACACTGCGGCTCCCGGCGAGCCGAGATGTCGTGGGGTGTTCACCTTCCGGCCTGATCGACCGCTTATTGATAGCGGGTCGGGTCCGACGCGCGGGACCGCCGTCCGCTCTCCCGTGCGACAGTCGAGAGGAAGCCCCCCGTGGAACGTCGATCCCTGCTGAGCGCGACCGCCGGAGCCCTGGTGCTCTCAGGCCTCGCCCAGGCGCCCGCCGAGGCCGCGCCGGCCTCCGACCTGGTCACCACGTTCAACGTCGTCAGCGACATCCAGGGCGACCTCGGCGACTTCGCCCAGGCCCTCCAGGACATCCGCGCCACCAACCCGAACTCCTCGGGCCTGGCCGTCGCAGGCGACATCACCCCGCGCGGCTACGACTTCGAGTACGCCGACGTCCAGAAGGTCCTGGACCGGAACCCGAAGCCCCGCGAGGTGGCCTGGGCCATCGGCAACCACGAGTTCTACGTCCCCAAGTGGGCCGACCCGAACACCCTCGCCCAGAGCACCTGGCCCAACGGCACCACCGAGGACTCCCTCTTCCGCAGCTTCCACCGCTTCGCCAAGCGCTCCACCGTCTACGCCGAGACGACCTTCGGCGGCATCCCCGTCCTCACCCTGGGCACCGAGCGCTACATGAAGTACCACGACGCCTCCCTCTGGGACGAGGTGTGGATCAGCGACGCCCAGTTCCAGTGGCTCGAGGACCGCCTCCAGTACTGGGCGCGGCGCCGCAAGCCCGTCATGGTGGTCACCCACCACCCGCTGCCCAACACCGTCTCCGGCACCCGCAGCAAGATCTACCAGAGCGACTACCTCCAGCCCGACCGCCTCCTCGGCCTCCTCGGCCGCCACCGCGACGTCTTCCTCTTCAGCGGCCACACCCACTGGGACCTGACCCTGTCCGACTGGTACGTGCGCCGCGTCGTGCCCGGCACCGCCAACCTCGACGGCTTCTCGGTGGTCAACACCGGTGCCGTGCAGACCGGTTTCGCCGACAACGGCCAGGGCGGCGAGAGCACCGTCCCCGGGCACTTCAACCAGGGGCTCCAGGTGGACGTGTACCGCGACCGCGTCGTCATCAGGGCGCGCGACTTCGCGACCGGCAGCTGGATGAAGCAGGTCTCCGTCCCGCTCGCCACCCGGATCTGACTCCCCGGCCCGGGGGCCTACGGTCACACGGCCACGTCCTCCTGTGGCTCCCGCACGCCCGTACCCGCACGGCGGGCCAGCACCCCCGAGGCCACCGCCGCCGCCAGCCCGGCCGCCGCGAGCAGCGCGGCCGCCCGGGCGGGCGCGGTGAACCCGAGACCGGCGTCGATGACCCCGCCGCCGACCCACGGCCCGATCGTGTTGCCGATGTTGAACGCCGAGGTGTTGGTCGTCGTGGCCAGCGTCGGCGCGGCCCCGGCCTCCTTCATCACCTGCGCCTGGAGGGCCGGGTTGATCGAGAACGCCGCCACCCCGAAGGCCACCACCGCCGCCACCGTCGCCGCCTTCTGATGGGCCGCGAGCGGGATGAGCAGCAGCACCACGCCCATGGCGGTGATGCCCGCGCACAGGCCGGGCAGCAGGTGCCGGTCGGCGAAGCGGCCGCCGACGACGCTGCCCAGGAAGCACCCGGCGCCGAACAGCGCCAGCAGCAGCGGCACCACGGCCTCGGCGAAGCCGGTGACCTCGGTGAGCAGCGGCGACAGGTAGCTGAAGCAGCAGAAGACGGCCGCCTGGGTCAGCATCGAGGTGCTCAGGGCCACCCACACCCGGGGGTTGCGGAACGCGCCGAACTCGCGCCCGATCCCCGCGTACGGCGCGGTGGGCCGGCGCGGGACGAGGACAGCCACGCCGAGCAGGCCCACGACGGCCAGCGCGTCGACCGCCCAGAAGCTGGCGCGCCACCCGGCCTGCTGGCTGAGGAAGGTCCCCGCCGGGACGCCGACCACGTTGGCCACCGTCAGCCCGGCGAACATCACCGCCAGCGCCCGGCCCCGGCGTTCGGGGCCGGCGAGGTCCACGGCCACCACGGAACCGATGCCGAAGAAGGCCCCCTGGGCGAGCGCGGCGACGACGCGCCCGGCCATCAGGACGCCGTAGTCGGGCGCCAGGGCGCAGACCGTCTGACCGGCGACGAACAGCAGCAGCAGGCCCAGTAGCGAGGTCTTGCGGTTGACCCGCAGCGTGGCCAGGGTCACGGCGGGGCCGCCGACGACCACCCCCAGCGCGTAGCCGGAGATCAGCCAGCCGACGGCGGGGATCGACACCGAAAGGTCGCCCGCCAGGTCCGGCAGCAGCCCGGAGATCATGAACTCGGTCGTCCCGATGCAGAACACCGTCAGACCGAGGACGTAGACCGGGAGGGGCATCAGGACTCCTCGAAGAGCTCGAATTGGAACGTACGTTAAAGAATCAGGGCATGCGTCGGCGCAGGCGGAAGCACGGGCCGTCGCGGCCCCGTGGCAACCGCCGCCTCAGAGCACCGACAGCGTGGTGTCGACGATGCCGGCCAGCGCCCGGCGGTCGGCCGTCTTGCCCAGCACCCGCAGGCCGTACATGGAGTTGAGGACGAACAGGGCCAGCGCCTGCGGGTCCCGGCCGGGATCGATCTCCCCGTCGCGCTGCGCCCGGGCGAGGGCGGCGCGCAGGGCCTCCGCCATCCGCTCGAAGATGCGGCGGACCTGCGCGGTGATCTCGGCGTCCAGGCCCGCCAGTTCGACGGCGGCGTTGACCGCCAGGCAGCCCCGGGGGCCGGGGTCGTCCGGGTCGTCCGTCCGGGACTCCTCCTCGACCACCGTCATCAGCAGCTCCCGGATCCGCTCCCGGACGGTGCCGGGCCCTTCGAGCAGCGCCTCCTGACGGGCCGTGCGCTCCTCGCCGTAGCGGGTGAGCGCCTCCTGGAAGAGGCGGTGCTTGCTGGAGAAGGCGTTGTACAGGCTGCCCCGGCCGAGCCCGGTGCTGTCCACCAGGTTCTGGGCCGAGGTGGCGGCGTAGCCCCGGCTCCAGAAGGCGTTCATCGCGGCGTCGAGGACGTGGTCGGGGTCGAATTCCTTCGGTCGTGCCATGCCGGGAGCATCGCAGGTTCTGGAACGATGAGTCAAGAATGGGTCGCCGGGCCTCCCGCACGGAAAACCCGTTGGCGGATCACGAAGATCACTGCTACCTTTCCGGAGGCCGTGCGAGAGAACGAGGAGGTGGTACCCGTGAACGCGATATCGACATGGGTGCTCCCCTTCGGGGTCACGGTCGGACGATAGCCAGGTCGTCCGGGAGCGCCGTCTGCGAGCACTCCCGAAAGGCACGACCATGCACGTCACTTCCGAGCAGCGTCTCGACGGCAACGTCCTCGAGCGCGAGTTCACCCTCGGCGAGATCCCCGGCATCCTGTGGACGCCCGAGTCCGCATCCGCTGCCGCGCCCGCGCCGCTGATCCTGATCGGCCTGCCCCCGCTCGGGCTGCACAGGATGTATCCCCGGGTGGCCGGGCGGGCCCGGTACTACGCGGCGGAGTACGGCTTCGCCGCGGCCACCATCGAGCTTCCCGGGAGCGGTGAGCGGCCCCGCTGGCCCGCCCTCGAGCAGGCCCGCGCCGACCTGCGCCGGGCGGTGGAGGCCGGCGAACCGGTCACCGACGAGATCGTCGACGCCCTCGTCCTCCCGCTGGTCGACAAGGCCGTCCCGGAATGGCGGGCCGCCCTGGACGCCCTCCTCGCGCTGCCCGAGATCGGCGGCCCGGTCGGGTGCGAGGGGGGAATCATCTCCATCGGCATCCGGATGGCGGCGGTCGATCCGCGCATCGCGGCCGCCAACCTGTTCGCCGGGAGCTTCGTGCCCCGCGCCATCGTCGAGGAGGCCCGCCAGGTCACCGTTCCGCTGCACGTCCTGCTGCAGTGGGACGACGAGGGCAACGACCGGCAGGCGGCCCTGGAGCTGTTCGACGCCTTCGGCTCGCAGGAGAAGACGCTGCACGCCAACACGGGCGGGCACGCCGGCGTCCCGCAGTTCGAGATCGACGCCGGCGCCCGCTTCTTCGCCATGGCCAGCACCGCCACCTGCGGCAACGACTACTGGCTGGCCTTCGAGATTAAAACGGTCACCGGCGACACCTACACC
>NZ_JBEXJK010000071.1:0-26731 GCF_040609095.1 Kitasatospora sp. NPDC004799 | reverse complement strand
GTCGTCCGTCCGGCCCCCGGCCGCTCCGGGACGGTCGGCCCCCGGCTCAGCCCTGCTGCTGCGGCGGGCGCCGGCGCAGCGCGAGCAGCAGCAGGACCACCGCCGACAGCACGGCGGACACCCGCAGCACGTCCGGGGCCGCCGACCAGCTGATCTGGCCCAGCGGCGAGCCCGACTGGAGGCCGCCGCCCTGGCCGCCCGCCTGCTTGGCCTGCCGCATGGAGTAGAGGGTGGTCGCGCTCATCGTGGCCAGCGGAATGCCGAGGACCACGAACTTGCGCATCAGGTCGGAGATCTGGCGGGACAGGTAGCCGAGGCCCCAGCCGGCCAGCATTGCCGGGAAGAAGCCGGAGACCGCCCCGCCGACCAGCAGGCCGCAGGAGAGCAGGATCAGCGGGGAGGGCTTGCGGGCGGGCGCGTCCTTCCCGGCCTCCTTCCCCTTCCCTTTCCCCTTGCCCTTGGCCTTCTTCCCCCCGGCCTTCCCGGCGGGGGCCTCGGGCGGCGCGGCAGGAGCGGCGGGCGCGGCGGCCGGCCGCAGCCACCCCCGGCGCGGCTTCTTCCCCAGGTCCACGGGCTCCGCCGACTCCGCCGCGGGCCCGGCCGCCGCGGCCTCCTCGGCGGTGCGCTGCTCGGGGATCGGCTTCGGCGCGGGCCGCGGCCCGTCCGAGAAGTCGAAGAGCGTCATCGTCCACGGGCCGGTGCTCGACACCACCGGCGGCGGGATCGCGTTCGACCGGTCCTCGGCGGCGGCCAGGTCCGGCGGGTCCAGCGGTACGGACGGGATGCCGGCCGCGCTCGGCGCCGGCGGGTCGTACACGCTCTCGGGGTCCCGGGCCGGGGCGGGCAGGGCGTCGGGACCGGGCGCGGCGTCGGGACCGGGCGCGGCCGGCGCCTCCGCGGCACCGCTGGAGGCGTGCTCCTCCGAGCCGCCGCCCGAACGCTCGCTCCACGGCCCGCTCTTGCGCCACCACTCGCCGTCCGTCATCACCGACCACCCCGCCTCGCCCGTACCGGCCGCCCACCGAACCGCCCTCGGCGTGACGCTACCCACCCCGCCCCCGCCCACGCGAGTCCGTCCGCCGGTGCGGCGATGCGCCGGTGGGGCGGCGGCACGACGGACACCCCGCCGTCCCCGCGCCCGACTAACCTAGGTCGAATGACCACACAGCAGGGCCCCCAGCGCCGGGGCAGGTCCACCACCGGCCCGCGCACCCTCGCCGAGGAGCTGCGCGCCCGTCCCGACGACGCGCTCGCCGCCCTGCTCCGCTCCCGCCCCGACCTGCTGAACCCCGTCCCCGGCGACCTCACCCAGCTGTCCGCCCGGCTCTCCTCGCGGGCCTCCGCGCTGCGCGCCCTGGAGCGGCTCGACCGCTTCACCCTCCAGGTCGCCGAGGCGCTGGCCACCGCCCCGGACGGCACCTCGCTGACCACCGTCCGCACCCTGCTGACCGGTCCGGCCAAGGTCAGGCCGCACCCCGACGCGACCCCGCTCACCCCGGCCGACCGGTCCGCCGTCGCCACCGCCCTGCCCCGCGCGATCGCCACCCTGCGCGACCGGGCGCTGCTCTGGGGCCCGGACAACGGGCTGCGTCTGGTCCTCGCCGTCCGCGAGGCGCTCGCGCCGACCGCCAACAACCCCGGCCGCACCGGCCTCGGCCCCACCCTCGCCGACGCCACCGTCGGCATGTCCCCGGCCCGGCTGCAGCAGCTGCTCGCCTCGGCCGGACAGCCCCCCACCCCGGACCCGGTCAGCGCCGTCGCCGCGCTCACCGCGCTGCTCACCGACCGCGCCCGCTGCGCCGCGCTGCTCGCCACCGCGCCCGAGGCCGCGCTGCGGCTGCTGGAGCGGCTGGTCTGGGGCCCGCCCACCGGCACCGTCCCGGACGCCACCCGCCCGGTCACCGCCGAGGACGCGCAGAGCCCGGTCGAGTGGCTGCTCGCCCGCGGCCTGCTGCTGCCCACCAGCCCCGGCAGCGTCGTGCTGCCCCGCGAACTCGCCCTGCACCTGCGCGGCGGCCGCACCCACCGCACCGTCGAGCCGGTCCAGCCCGAGCCCGCGCCCGCCGCGGCCCCGCGCGAGCCCCGGGTGGTGGACGCCGCCGCGGCCGGCCAGGCGCACACCGCCGTCAAGACCGTCGAGGAGCTGCTGGAGGGCCTGGGCCTCACCCCGCCGCTGACCCTGCGCGCCGGCGGCCTCGGCGTCCGGGACCTCAAGCGCACCGCCCAGGGCCTGGAGAGCACCGAGCAGCAGACCGCCTTCTGGCTCGAACTCGCCTACACCGCGGGGCTGCTGGCCCCCGACGGCGAGGTGGACGAACGCTGGGCCCCCACCCCGGGCTACGACGCCTGGCTGCACCTGGACATCGCCGAGCGCTGGACCGTCCTGGCCACCGCCTGGCTCGCCGCCACCCGCGTCCCCGCCCTCACCGGCACCCCGGACGGCCGGGGCAAGCCGCGCGCCGCCCTCGGCCCGGAACTCGACCGCACCCTCGCCCCGTCCGTCCGCCGCGCCGCCCTCGCCCTGCTCGCCGAACTCCCGCCCGGCACCCCGGCCACCGCCGAGGAGCTGCTCCCCACCCTGCGCTGGCAGCGCCCGCTGCGCGGCGGCCCCACCGGCCCGGACGGCCGCGAGCTGCGCGACGACCTCACCGCCTGGACCCTCGACGAGGCCGAACTCCTCGGCATCACCGGCCGCGGCGCGCTGGCCGCCCCCGCCCGGGCCCTGCTCACCGCCGAGTCCGACCCGGCCGAGGTGCTCGCCCCGCTGCTCCCGCAGCCGCTGGACCACGTGATCCTCCAGCCGGACCTGACCGCGATCGCCCCCGGCCCGCTGCTCACCCCGCTCGCCCAGGCGCTCGCCCTGTGCGCCGACATCGAGTCCAAGGGCGGCGCCACCGTCTACCGCTTCACCCCGGCGTCCGTCCGCCGCGCCCTCGACGCCGGCCGCACCGCCACCGACCTGCGGACCTTCCTGGAGCAGCACAGCCGCACGCCCGTCCCGCAGCCGCTCGCCTACCTGATCGACGACGTCGCCCGCCGGCACGGCATCCTGCGGGTCGGCGCCGCCTCCTCCTACCTGCGCTGCGACGACCCGTCGCTGCTCGGCGAGGTGCTCGCCGACCGCCGCTCCGCCGACCTGCGGCTGCGGCTGCTCGCCCCGACCGTCCTCGCCGCCCAGGCCGCCCCGGACGTGCTGCTCGCGACCCTGCGCACCATGGGCTACGCCCCGGCCGCCGAGTCCACCGAGGGCGACGTGCTGATCACCCGCCCGGACAGCCACCGCACCCCGCCCCGGACGGCGCCCGTGCCCGTCCCCGACGGGCCGCCCAGCCCCGACGACACCCTGCTCGCGGCCGCGATCAAGGCCATCCGGGCCGGCGACCGCGCGGCCACCGCCAGCCGCCGCGAGCCCGCCCCCGACCCTCGCCGGCTCCCCCGCACCGCCGCCGCCGAGACCCTGGCCGCCCTCCAGACGGCCGTCCTGCTCGGCGAGCGGATGTGGATCGGCTACCTCAACGCCGAGGGCATCGCCAGCCAGCGGATCATCGACCCGGTCAAGGTCGAAGGCGGCTTCGTCACCGCCTTCGACCACCACGCCGACGAGCTCCGCACCTTCGCCCTGCACCGCATCACCGGCGTCGCGGAACTCGACGAGTGACCCCGGGGGCCCGGGCCCCGACACCAGGCCCCCGACAACGGGCCCCGGGCCTCAGTGCCCCTGCTGCGCCTCCTTCATCTTGTCCTGCACGGCCTTGTCCGCCAGGCTGCCGATCTGCCCCTGCCCGACCGGCATCGCACCCCCGGTGACGGTCTCCGCCAGCAGGAACCCGGGCGCGGCGAGCAGGCCGCCGGGCCCCTCGCCGATGCCCGCGAGGGCGTGGGCCGAACCGGCCGAGGAGGCGGTGGCCGCGAAGGCCGTGCCCATCAGGGCGAGGGCGGTGAGAACACGCTTCGACTTCTTCATGGCCAGCCCAACGAGCGAGTACGCACCGTGGTCACTCGAAGTCATTGACGGCCCCGTCCCAGCGGCGTAGTCCGGAAGCAGGGGGTTCCGAGAGGAGGAACCATGCTCGGCGATCGGATAGCGGAGCTGACCACCCAGGAGACCGGCCGACGGGTGCTCGCCACCGTCGACGGCCTGCATCCCACCCTGGAGGTCTCGATGACCGGCACCGGCCGGCTACTCGACACCCCGGTCCGGGAGTTCGCCACCTACGAGTCCGACATGCGGCCCGACGGCTCGCTGTTCGGCGAGGGCCAGGGCGTCGGCATGTCGGAGAAGGGCGAGACCTACAGCTGGCACGGCAGCGGCATCGGCCACTTCACCGGCAACGGCGCGGTCAGCTGGCGCGGCGCCGTGTACTTCGAAAGCGCCACCGACACCTTCGTGCGCCTCAACGACGTGGTCGGCGTCTTCGAGTTCGAGACCGACGCCCAGGGCTCCGGCAGGTCCGTCGTCCACGAGTGGAAGTAGCCACCCGCCCGCCGCCCGCGACCGGCCCGCCCCCGAAGCCCGTCCACGTCGGCGGCGGAATGCGCGACACTGGAGGGTCTGCGTCAATCCACCCTGTCAGCCAGTGGAGGGCTTCCCCGCGTGAACGACGGACCGCTCATCGTCCAGAGCGACAAAACTCTTCTCCTGGAGATCGACCACCCCAGGGCCGCCGACTGCCGTCGCGCCATCGCGCCGTTCGCCGAGTTGGAGCGGGCGCCCGAGCACGTGCACACGTACCGGGTGACGCCGCTCGGGCTGTGGAACGCGCGGGCGGCCGGGCACGACGCCGAGCAGGTGGTGGACGCCCTGGTGACGTACTCGCGCTACCCGGTGCCGCACGCGCTGCTGGTGGACGTGGCGGACACCATGGGCCGGTACGGGCGGCTCCAGTTGGTCAAGCACCCGACCCACGGGCTGGTGCTGACCACCACCGACCGGCCGGTGCTGGAGGAGGTGCTGCGCTCCAAGAAGATCGTCCCGCTGGTCGGCGCCCGGGTCGACCCGGACACCGTGGTGGTGCACCCCTCCGAGCGCGGGCAGATCAAGCAGGTGCTGCTCAAACTCGGCTGGCCCGCCGAGGACTTCGCCGGGTACGTGGACGGCGAGGCGCACCCGATCCACCTGGAGGAGGACGGCTGGCAGCTGCGCCCGTACCAGGCGCAGGCCGTCGAGGGCTTCTGGCACGGCGGCTCCGGCGTGGTCGTACTGCCCTGCGGCGCCGGCAAGACGCTGGTCGGCGCGGCCGCGATGGCGCACGCCAAGTCGACCACGCTGATCCTGGTCACCAACACCGTCTCGGCCCGCCAGTGGAAGCACGAGCTGGTCAAGCGCACCTCGCTCACCGAGGACGAGATCGGCGAGTACAGCGGGACGCGGAAGGAGATCCGCCCGGTCACCATCGCCACGTACCAGGTGATGACGACCAAGCGGAAGGGCGTCTACGCCCACCTGGAGCTGTTCGACGCCCGCAACTGGGGCCTGGTGGTCTACGACGAGGTGCACCTGCTGCCCGCGCCGGTGTTCAAGTTCACCGCCGACCTCCAGGCCCGCCGCCGGCTCGGCCTGACCGCCACGCTGGTGCGCGAGGACGGCCGCGAGGGCGACGTGTTCAGCCTGATCGGCCCCAAGCGCTTCGACGCGCCGTGGAAGGAGATCGAGGCGCAGGGCTACATCGCGCCCGCCGACTGCTGCGAGGTGCGGGTCACCCTGACCGACTCCGAGCGGCTCGCCTACGCGACCGCCGAGCCGGAGGAGCGCTACCGCTTCTGCGCTACCACGGCGACCAAGCGGCGGGTGGTGGAGTCGCTGGTGAAGAAGCACGAGAAGGACCAGACGCTGATCATCGGGCAGTACATCGACCAGCTGGACGAGCTCGGAGAGGCCCTGGACGCCCCGGTGATCAAGGGCGAGACCAGCAACGCCCAGCGCGAGAAACTCTTCGAGGCCTTCCGGAACAAGGAGATCGGCGTCCTGGTCGTCTCCAAGGTCGCGAACTTCTCGATCGACCTGCCCGAGGCCACCGTGGCCATCCAGGTCTCCGGGACCTTCGGCTCCCGCCAGGAGGAGGCCCAGCGCCTCGGCCGCGTCCTGCGGCCCAAGGCCGACGGCCACGCGGCGCACTTCTACTCGGTGGTCGCCCGGGACACCGTGGACCAGGACTTCGCCGCCCACCGGCAGCGCTTCCTGGCCGAGCAGGGCTACGCGTACCGGATCATCGACGCGGACGACGTGCTGTAGCGCGGCGGTTCAGTACCGGACACCGTCGCGCCCGAGGAAGATCACGCGCGCGGCGGTGTCCAGGGCGATGCCGACGTTGCGGACGGCGGTGCTCAGCGGGTTGCGGTGGCGCCCGGAGACGGCGGTGGCGCCGGACGGGCCGGATCGGGGGGTTCGGTTCGTGGTGCTCATGTCTTCAACGGTAGGCACCCGAGCGGCCCCGGGCATCACTCCAAAGGCCGTATCCGCAGGTGCGCGGGTCGTCCTCCGGGTGTAGGGGCGCCCCCGGGGCGGGGGTAGGGGCAACCCCGAGACCGGCGCGGCCGCGCCCCCGAGACCCGCGCGGCCGGAACCCGGACACCCGCGGCCGCACCCCCGAGGCCCGCGCGGCTGGTACCCCGGGGCGGACGGGTCTAAGATCGTCCGTCTGCCCCCTCCCGAACCGTGGTACCTGCTGAAGTCCCGCAGGCAGCCGGGGGAGGTACCGACCGTTCGGCAACCGGTCGGCCGTACCCACCGTGAGCTCCTACGATCCGCTGCGCCCGCCACCGGGGCAGCCGGGAAGGTTCGCTGTGCCCGCCACCCCCCTCACCGACCCCCTCCAGCGCGAACGCGATCACCTGGCCGCGTCCCGGGCCGCCCTGCGCGCCATGCGCGAGGACGTCGAGTCGCTGGACATCCGCGACGTGACCGGCTCCTGGGTCACCGCCGTCGTGCTCCAGAACCAGATCGAGGCCAGGATCGCCGCCCTGGCCGACCTCTCGCACACCCCGCTGTTCTTCGGCCGCCTCGACTACCTCCACGCGATCAGCGAGGAACTCTCCGAGGGCTCCGGCGGCGAGAGCTTCTACATCGGCCGCCGGCACGTCCACGACGCCGACGGCGACCCGATGGTGATCGACTGGCGCGCGCCGGTCTCCCAGCCGTTCTACCGGGCCAGCCGCACCGAGCCGCTGGACGTCGAGCGCCGCCGCCGCTTCGGCTACACCGGCGGCGAGCTCACCGCCTACGAGGACGAGCACCTCTCCGACCCGGCCGAGGGCGACACCGCCTCCGCCCTGCTCGCCGCCGAGATCGAGAAGCCCCGCGTCGGCCCGATGCGCGACATCGTCGCCACCATCCAGCCCGAGCAGGACGAGATCGTCCGCTCCGACGTCACGGGCACCATCTGCGTCCAGGGGGCGCCCGGCACCGGGAAGACCGCCGTCGGCCTGCACCGCGTCGCCTACCTGCTGTACGCCCACCGGGAGCGCCTGGCCCGGACCGGCACCCTGGTGATCGGGCCGAACAACGCCTTCCTCTCCTACATCGAGCAGGTGCTCCCGGCCCTCGGCGAGCTGGACGTCGCCCAGGCCACCGTGCAGCAGCTGGTCGGACACGTCGAGGTCCGCGGCGAGGACTCCCCGGAGGCGGCCCGGCTGAAGGGCGACGCCCGGATGGCCGAGGTGCTGCGCCGGGCGGTGCGGTCGGGCATCACGCTGCCCACCGAGCCCTGCGTGGTGGTCCGCGGCTCCCGCCGCTGGCGCGTTCCGGTGTACGAACTGGTCGAGATCATCGAGGAGTTGAAGGGCCGCGAGATCCGCTACGGCGCCGCCAGGGACGCCCTGCCGCAGCGCATCGCGCACGCCGTGCTGCTGAAGATGGAGCAGAGCGGGGAGGCCCCGGACGACCGGGTGCAGGACGCGGTGGCCCGCAACGCCGCGGTCAAGGCAGTGGTCAAGGAGTGCTGGCCGGCCGTCGACCCGGCGAAGCTGGTCCTGCGGCTGCTCTCCGAGCCGGAGTTCCTCGCCGCGTGCGCCGAGGGCGTCCTCACCCCCGAGGAACAGCGGGCCGTGCTCTGGCCCAAGCCCGGCCGCTCGGTGCGGACGGCCCGCTGGACGGCGGCCGACGCCGTCCTGGTGGACGAGGCGACCGACCTGGTGCAGCGCACCCCCTCGCTCGGCCACGTGGTGCTGGACGAGGCCCAGGACCTCTCCCCGATGCAGTACCGCGCGGTCGGCCGCCGCTGCACCACCGGCTCGGCGACCGTCCTCGGCGACCTCGCCCAGGGCACCACCCCGTGGGCGACGGCGAGTTGGCCGGAGGCGCTGCGCCACCTGGGCAAGCCGGAGGCGCACGTCGAGGAGCTGACCAAGGGCTTCCGGGTGCCGGAGGAGGTCATCGCGTACGCCTCCCGGCTGCTCCCGGCGATCGCCCCCGGCCTCGCCCCGGCGTCCTCGGTCCGTACGGCTCCCGGCTCGCTGACGGTCCGCCGGGTCGCCGACGGGGAGACCACGGAGGCGGTCCTGGCGGCCTGCCGGGAGGCGCTGGAGCACGAGGGCTCGACCGGCCTGATCGCCGCCGACGCCCGCGTCCCGCGGCTCGCCGAGGCGCTGACCGCGGCCGGCCTGCCGTACCTCTCCCCCGGCGACGAGACCAGCGCGGAGGCCCGGCTCACCCTCGTCCCGGCCTCGCTGGCCAAGGGCCTGGAGTACGACTACGTGGTGCTGGACGAGCCGGCCGCGGTGATCGCCGGGGAGCCGGACGAGCGGACCGGCCTGCGCCGGCTGTACGTGGCGCTGACCCGGGCCGTCTCCGGGCTGACGGTGCTGCACGGCGAGCCGCTGCCGGAGCAGCTGCGGTAGGACGCGCGGAGGGGCCGGCCCCCGGGACCGGCCCCTGCGCGCACACGCTCCGACGCACCGTCAGCCGTCGATCAGCGCCCGCCACTCGGCGACCTTGGCCGCGTCCACCGGCGTCCGCCAGCCGTCGACCCGCACCGCGCCGCCGACGTGGAAGGCGTCGAAGCCCTCCGCCCGCAGCTCCTTCAGGTGCTCGGCCCGCAGGCCGCCGCCGATCAGGATCCGCTGCCGGTACCCGGGCTCGCCGGCCCGGGCCAGCTCGGCCGAGAGCACCGCGCGCCCGGCGTCCACCCCGGCGGGCGCGCCGGAGGTGAGGAAGGTGTCCAGGCCGGGCAGGTCGGCGACGGCGGCCCGCAGGGCGGCCCGGTCGGCGCTGTGGTCGATCGCCCGGTGGAAGGTCCAGCGGCAGCCGGCGATCGCCTCGGCGACGGCCGTGGTGGCGGCCAGGTCGACGGCGCCGTCGGCGTCGAGGAAGCCGAGGACGAACTCCTCGGCGCCCTCGGCCCGCAGCGCGGCGGCCCGGGCGCACAGCTCGTCCACGTCGCCGGGGGCGAAGCCGTCCCGGATCCGCAGCATGACCCGCAGCGGGAGGCCGACGGCGGCCCGGATCCGGCCGAAGTCCTCGACGGACGGGGTGAGCCCGTCGGCCGCCATGTCGGTGACCAGTTCGAGCCGGTCGGCGCCGCCCGACTCGGCGGCCTGGGCGTCCTGGGGCGTCAGCGCGATGACTTCGAAAATTGGTCTAGACATATTCGACAGCCTGCCACATCCGCCGGGCCCCGGCGACTCCCGGGGAAGCACAGGGGGCTGTTCCGGTCACACCGGAACAGCCCCCTCGACTTCCCCTCACACGGACCCGTCACACGGACCCGTCGCACCGAGCCGTCACACCGACCCGCGGACCGCCACCGCCGTCCGCCGCCCGACCCGGTGCACCGCCACCGCCAGCAGCGCCAGCACGACCACCGTCGGCGCCGCCGCCGGCAGCAGGTGCGAGATCCCGCGGGACTCGCGCCAGATGTTGAACAGGCAGCCGGGCCCGGTCAGCACCAGCACCGCCACGCCCACGGCGGTCGGCCCGACCCGCCCGCGCAGCCCGGCGAAGGTCAGCAGCAGCGGGGCGATCAGCATCACCACGAACCACCCCCGCTCCACCGGGAAGCTGGTGTCGTCCCAGTTCTGGGCCGCCGCCAGCAGCCCGCCGACGGCCACCGAGGCCAGCGCCAGGGCGCCGGTGCGCCGGTCCGGCCGGGGCAGCAGGTCGGTCGGCGCCGCCGCCAGCAGCAGCGCGGCCACCACCAGCGGCAGCGCGGCCATCCCGACGTAGCCGCTCCACCACAGGTCGAAGGAGGAGTCCCGGACGGCCTCCACCAGCTCGTACAGCCCCACCGCGCCCAGGAGGACCGCGCTGCCGCGCACCGCCGTCCACCGCCCGAGGAGCACCGCCACCAGCAGCAGCGCGGCGGCCACCGGCCGGGAGAACAGCTCGACGTAGACGCCGTACGAGTCGTCCCAGGCGAGCTGGTCGGCGACCCGGTTCGCGGTGGTCAGCCAGGCCGCCAGCGTGGCGCCGGCCACCGCGCCGGCCAGCATCGGCGCGACCAGGGCCAGCAGCCGCCCGGCCGCCGAGCCGCCGGTCAGCCCGAGCCGCACCCGCAGCCCGTACACCGCCAGGCCGAGCACCTCCCGGGCGACCGCCAGCCGGTCGCCGGCCGCCGTGGTGTCGGCGAACACCTCGGCCAGCTCATCGCCGCGCTCGCGGCGGTACCGCGCCGGGTAGAGCTGGAGCGCGGCCCGCAGCGCCACCGAGGGCACCCCGCCGATCGCCGACGTGCTCATGAGAGGCCTCCCCCCGTCGCGGGCCGTCCCTGCGACCCGGCCTTGCCCGGCAGCATCGACCGGATCCTGGTCAGCCGCCGCTCGGCCTCGGTGGCCACCGCCCGCAGCCGCTCCGCCTCGGCGGCCAGCGCGCTCCGGCCGGCCTCGGTCAGCGCGTAGCTGCGCCGGGCGCGGCCGTCCACCACCTCCTCGGCGGCGACCTCGATCAGGCCCTGGCCCAGCAGCCGGTCGAGCGCCCCGTAGAGGGTGCCGGTGCGCATCTTGACCCGGCCGTCGGAGATCGCGGCGATCTCCTGGATGAGCGCGTAGCCGTGCCGCGGGGCGTCGGCCAGCGCGGTGAGCAGCAGCAGCGTGGGCTCCTGCATGGAGCGTTCTGTCATACGCCTACATATATCGCCAACCTACCTATAGGTCCAGCGCCCGGCCCGGCCGCCACAATGGTCGCCATGCCGGAACACCCGCCCGCCGAAGCCCCGCCCGCCGTCGTCGCACCCGCCGGGGACCTCGCCGAAGCCCCGCCCGCCGAGGACCGCGCCGAGGACCTGCTCGCCGCCTGGACCGCCCTGCTGCACCGCTGCGGCGCCGCCGTCGACCCCGAGCCGTACGGCCGGGAGCTGCTGCGCCGCTGGTCGGAGCCGCAGCGCCGCTACCACACCGTCGCGCACCTGCGCGCGGTGCTGCGGCAGGTCGACGAGCTGGCCGGCCACGCCGACGACCCGGACGCCGTCCGCCTCGCGGCCTGGTTCCACGACGCCGTCTACCGCCCCGACCGCACCGAGAACGAGGAGCGCAGCGCCGCCCTGGCCGTCCGCGCGCTGACCGCCGCCGGGCTGCCCGCCGAACGGGTCGCCGAGGTCGAGCGCCTGGTGCTGCTCACCGTCGGCCACGACCCCGCCCCCGGCGACCGCGACGGCGAGGTGCTCTGCGACGCGGACCTCGCCGTCCTCGGCGGCGCCCCCGGGGCGTACGCGGCGTACGCGGCCGCCGTCCGCGAGGAGTACGGCTTCGTCCCCGCCCCGGACTTCACGGCCGGCCGGGCCGCCGTGCTGCGCCACCTGCTCGCCCTGCCCGCGCTCTACCGCACCCCCGCCGCCCGGGACCGCTTCACGGCGGCCGCCCGCGCCAACCTGACCGCCGAGCTCCACGCGCTGACCGGCTAGACGAGCCGGTCCAGCTTCCCCACCGGAGCCACCGCCACGCCCCGCTTGCCGCACACCCAGTGCGGCTCCGGCCCCAGCTCGGGCTCCACGCTCAGCGCGTGCGGGTCCCCGTCGGCCGCGCAGTCGGCGCACAGCGGCCAGCGCCCGTACGCCTCCAGCAGCGCGTCCTGGACGTCCTGGGCGACCAGGCCGAGCACGTACTCGGTGCCGTCCGGCCACTGCTCCAGCCACCAGCGGCGGTGCGTGACGGCCTGCTCCACCAGCGAGACGACGGCGGCGTCCGCCACGTCCCGCGCGGTGAGGTCGGCCAGGATCAGTGCCCGCGCGTTGTGCAGGGCGGTCTCGATGTCGTCGGAAGCCATCCGTCCATTCTCCCCAACGACCCGACGACACCGGAAACGCCGTGTGGGCGGCCCCCCGAAGGGAGCCGCCCACACGGACGGGGAATCAACCGATCCGATCGGAACGATCAGGATCAGAAGTCCATGTCACCGCCCGGCATGCCGCCGCCGGCGGCCGCGGCGGCCTTCTCCGGCTTGTCGGCGATGACGGCCTCGGTGGTGAGGAACAGCGCCGCGATGGAGGCGGCGTTCTGCAGCGCGGAGCGGGTGACCTTGGCCGGGTCGATGATGCCCTCGGCGACCAGGTCGACGTACTCGTTGGTGGCGGCGTTCAGGCCGTGACCGGCGGGGAGGTTGCGCACCTTCTCCACCACGACGCCACCCTCCAGGCCGGCGTTGGTCGCGATCTGCTTGATCGGGGCCTCCAGCGCGACCTTGACGATGTTGGCACCGGTGGCCTCGTCGCCGTCCAGCTCCAGCTTGTCGAAGGCGACACCGGCCTGCAGCAGGGCGACGCCACCACCGGCGACGATGCCCTCCTCGACGGCGGCCTTGGCGTTGCGGACGGCGTCCTCGATGCGGTGCTTGCGCTCCTTGAGCTCCACCTCGGTGGCCGCGCCGGCCTTGATGACGGCCACGCCGCCGGCCAGCTTGGCGAGGCGCTCCTGGAGCTTCTCGCGGTCGTAGTCCGAGTCGCTGTTCTCGATCTCGGCGCGGATCTGGTTCACGCGGCCCGCGACCTGCTCGCTGTCGCCGCCACCGTCGACGATGGTGGTCTCGTCCTTGGTGATGACCACCTTGCGGGCGGTGCCCAGCAGGTCGATGCCGGCGTTCTCCAGCTTGAGGCCGACCTCCTCGGAGATCACGGTGCCACCGGTGAGGATGGCGATGTCGCCGAGCATGGCCTTGCGGCGGTCACCGAAGCCCGGGGCCTTGACGGCGACGGACTTGAAGGTGCCACGGATCTTGTTCACGACCAGGGTCGACAGGGCCTCGCCCTCGACGTCCTCGGCGATGATGACCAGCGGCTTGCCGCTCTGCATGACCTTCTCCAGCAGCGGGAGCAGGTCCTTGACCGAGCCGATCTTGGAGTTGGCGATGAGGATGTACGGGTCCTCGAAGGTCGCCTCCATGCGCTCCAGGTCGGTCGCGAAGTAGGCGGAGATGTAGCCCTTGTCGAAGCGCATGCCCTCGGTGAGCTCGAGCTCCAGACCGAAGGTGTTGCTCTCCTCGACGGTGATGACGCCTTCCTTGCCGACCTTGTCCATGGCCTCGGCGATCAGCTCGCCGATCTGGGTGTCGGCGGCGGAGATGGAGGCGGTGGAGGCGATCTGCTCCTTGGTCTCCACGTCCTTGGCCTGGGCCAGCAGCTGGTCGGAGACGGCGGCGACGGCCTTCTCGATGCCGCGCTTCAGGGCCATCGGGTTGGCGCCGGCGGCGACGTTGCGCAGACCCTCGCGAACCAGGGCCTGGGCGAGCACGGTGGCGGTGGTGGTGCCGTCACCCGCGACGTCGTCCGTCTTCTTGGCGACCTCCTTGACGAGCTCCGCGCCGATCTTCTCGTACGGGTCCTCGAGCTCGATCTCCTTGGCGATGGAGACACCGTCGTTGGTGATCGTGGGGGCGCCCCACTTCTTCTCCAGCACGACGTTGCGACCCTTGGGGCCGAGCGTGACCTTCACTGCGTCGGCGAGCTGGTTCATGCCACGCTCAAGGCCGCGGCGAGCTTCCTCATCAAAGGCGATGATCTTGGCCATCAGAAGTGGTCCTCCGGGACACGGTCGACTGCTCGGACCAAGGGGTGCCCGCGACGGACGGCCCTGGTGTGCGGGGGTCTTTTCCCCTACCGCTCCCGGGGGCCTCACCGACCCGGTCCGCTGTCACTCTCACGCTGTGAGTGCTAACGCCAATGATTAGCACTCCGGGTGGTCGAGTGCAAGCCCAATCGCCAACCCGCGAGCCGCCGCCGGGGCCGCCCCGGAGAACGCCGACGGGCCCGTACGACACGCGTCGTACGGGCCCGTCGAGAAGCGAGTGGTCACCAGCCGTAGGGCCGCGCCGAGCTCCTGGGGTCGGAAGGGGTCAGCCCGCGGCGCGGACCATGTCCGCCTGCGGGCCCTTCTGTCCCTGAGAGATCTCGAACTCGACCCGCTGGCCCTCCTCGAGGGTGCGGTAGCCGTCCATCTGGATCGCGCTGTAGTGGACGAAGACGTCCGCACCACCGTCGACCGCGATGAAGCCGTAGCCCTTCTCCGCGTTGAACCACTTGACGGTGCCCTGAGCCATTCCGAACTCCCCTAGTGCTGTGCTGGCCCTTCACGCGCCCGCAGGTCGCGGGCCCGGGTTGGTTGAAGGCCGGCCCGGGGAACCCCCCCTGGGCGCAGCCGTGCACGCCGCAACCCTCCGCGCGGGACGCCAAGCGGCTTCCGGTGAGCGGGTGATTGCGTCGACCGCCGCTGAATGTATCCGGATCGACGCCCTCTGCAACAGGGTCAGCCACCGGTAATTCCGCCGGCGTATCAAGGGACAGGACGGGCCGAATCGGAATAATCTCGGCATTCCACGCCGGACATAGCGGACGAATTACCCAAATGTCCGCGGGAATTCTGACATCTGCCTGACATGTTTCCGTGGCCGCTCCCGGCGGCCGGACGCCCCCGGATCGAACGCGGAGGGTCGAACGCGGCGGGGCCGAAAAGAAAACCCTGTTCCCAGCCGAGCCACACTCTACTCCGACTCGACCCGGAAATATTCCCGCCGAAATGCAGGCGGTCGCCCGCGCATACGGAGAGCCGAATTCCGTACGCGTGGGCGACCGCTGGTTCCCGTGGCGGCTCAGCAGCCGCCGGCCACCGCCGGGATGATCGAGACGCTGGCGCCGTCCTTGATCTCGGTCGCCAGGCCCTCGGCGAACCGCACGTCGTCGTCGTTCACGTAGACGTTCACGAAGCGGCGCAGCTTGCCGGTGTCGTCCAGGATGCGGGCCGAGATGCCGGCGTGGTTCTTCTCCAGGTCGGCGATGACCTCGGCCAGGGTGGCCCCCTCGGCGGTCACCTCTGCGGCGCCGCCGGTGTAGGTGCGCAGGATGGTGGGAATGCGGACGTTGGCGCTCATGACTCTCCTTGCGGGGGCGGGTGGTTCAGGCGGACGCGAGGCCGGCGGCGCGGAACGAGTCCAGCGTCGGGCGGATGACGGTGGTCATCCCGGCGTCGGAGACGGCGTCCAGGGTCTTCAGGCCGTCGCCGGTGTTGATCGCGACGGTCTCCTTGGCCGGGTCCAGCTGCCCGGTCTCGACCAGCTTCTTGAGCACGCCGACGGTCACCCCGCCCGCGGTCTCGGCGAAGACGCCCTCGGTCCGCGCCAGCAGCCGGATCGCCGCCACGACCTCGGCGTCCGTGACGTCCTCGACCGCGCCACCGGTCCGGCGGGCGATGTCCAGCACGTACGGGCCGTCGGCGGGGTTGCCGATCGCCAGCGACTTGGCGATGGTGTTCGGCTTGACCGGCTTGATCACGTCCCGGCCGGCCTTGAACGCGGCCGACACCGGCGAGCAGCCCTCGGCCTGGGCGCCGAAGACCTTGTACGGCCGGTCCTCGACCAGGCCGAGCCTGATCAGCTCCTGCAGACCCTTGTCGATCTTCGTCAGCTGCGAGCCCGAGGCGATCGGGATCACGATCTGCTCCGGCAGCCGCCAGCCGAGCTGCTCGCAGATCTCGTACGCCAGCGTCTTGGAGCCCTCGCCGTAGTACGGCCGCAGGTTCACGTTGACGAAGCCCCAGCCCTCGCCGGCCGGGTCGCCGATCAGCTCCGAGCAGAAGCGGTTCACGTCGTCGTAGTTGCCCTCGATGCCGACCAGTTCGCCGCCGTACACCCCGGCCATGACGACCTTGCCCTGCTCCAGGTCGTGCGGGATGAACACGCAGGACCGGAACCCTGCGCGGGCCGCCGCCGCCCCCACCGCGCCGGCCAGGTTGCCGGTGGAGGAGCAGGACAGCGTGGTGTACCCGAACGCCCGGGCCGCCTCGATCGCGCACGCGACCACCCGGTCCTTGAACGAGTGGGTCGGGTTCCCGGAGTCGTCCTTGATGTGCAGCTGGGCGGTGAAACCGAGCTCGCGGCCCAGGTTGTCCGCCTTCACCAGCGGGGTCCACCCCGGGTTCAGGTTGGGCTTCGACGCCACGTCGGCCGGAACCGGCAGCAGCGGCGCGTACCGCCAGATGGAGGCCGGGCCGGCCTCGATCCGCTTGCGCAGCTCCTCGGCGCCCTCGCTGCCGAACTCGTAGGCGATCTCCAGCGGGCCGAAGCACTCCAGGCACGCGAAGCTGGGGCCGAGCGGGAAGCGGGTGCCGCACTCGCGACAGGACAGCGCGGCGGCGGGGCCGAGGTCGACGGGTGGGGGTCCCCCCGGCCGAAGGCTGGGGGAGGGTGCGGCGGTGTCGATAGCCATGATGGCGAGGCCTCTCTCCTCATCTTCCCCGTGTCGCGGTCGCGACACGGGCCGGAATTGGCACCTGTCCCGCCGGGGCCTGTCGACGACAGCCGCGCGAGAAGGTTGCCGGGACGTCAACGGGCCGTTCCCTCAGTCCCTCTGGATGAGCTTGTGAAATTGTGGTGGTGCGTGGGCGGCGACCCCGGCGTGCAAAGGTCCGACCGCTGTACGAAGACTGTATCCGAAGGCGTCAATCCTGAACGGGACCGTCCGCCAAGCGAGATGACACGTCCCACCGACCCCGCCGAGGAGACCTCCGTGCCCGCCGAACCGACCCCCGAGCTCCTCCCGCAGGCGGCGTCCTGGCTGCGCCGCCGCTCCTGGAGCGCGGCCGACCGGCCGGTCCGCACCCTCCTCGACGCCAAGGAGCGCACCGGCCGCACCGTCAGCGTGGTCCTCCCCGCCCTGGACGAGGAGGCCACCGTCGGCGACATCGTCCGCACCATCCGCCGCGAGCTGATGGAGGGCCTCCCGCTCGTCGACGAACTCGTCGTCGTGGACTCCGGCTCCACCGACGCCACCGCCGCCGTCGCCGCCGAGGCCGGCGCCCGGGTGGAGCACCGCGACCTGATCCTCCCCCGCCTGCCCGCCGTCCCGGGCAAGGGCGAGGTGCTCTGGCGCTCCCTGCTGGTGACCCACGGCGACATCGTCTGCTTCGTCGACGCCGACCTGCGCGAGTTCGACCCGGCCTTCGTCTCCGGCATCGTCGGCCCGCTGCTGACCGACGAGTCCATCCAGCTGGTCAAGGCCATGTACGACCGCCCGCTGGAGTCGGAGGGCGCCGTCCTGCCCGCCGGCGGCGGCCGGGTCACCGAACTCGTCGCCCGCCCACTCCTGAACCTCCACTGGCCGGAACTCGCCGGTTTCGTCCAGCCCCTCGGCGGCGAGTACGCGGCCCGCCGCTCACTGCTCGAACGGCTGCCCTTCCCCACCGGCTACGGCGTCGAACTCGGCCTGCTGGTCGACGCCCTGGAGCTGGCCGGCCTGGACGCCCTGGCCCAGGTGGACGTCGGCGTCCGGCACCACCGCCACCAGGACGGCCAGGCGCTCGGCCGGATGGCCGCCACCATCTACCGGACCGCCCTGGAACGCCTCGACCGCACCCACCGGCTCAAGGCCTCCGCCGACCTCGTCCACCCCCACCTCACCCAGTTCACCCGCGACCCGGAAACCCGCGCGTTCGCCGCGCACACCCACCCCGTGACCGCCCTGGAGCGCCCCCCGATGCACACCGTCCCCGAGTACGCGACCCGCCACTGAACGTTTGCCGCCCCACCACCCCGGCAACATCCCAACCATGGGCGATCTCACGACCAACCGTTCGAGCGCGACCGGCACCGCCCCCGTCCTGGTCGCCTCCAACCGGGGACCGGTGTCCTTCGGCACCGCCGAGGACGGCACGCTGACCCTGCGCCGGGGCGGCGGCGGCCTGGTCTCCGGCCTCTCGGCCATCGAGGACCCGAACGCCGTCTGGGTCTGCGCCGCCCTCAACGACGCCGACCGCAGAGCCGCCGCCGAGGCGCCCCACGGCCGCCTCGACCTGGCCGGCCACGAGGTCGGCGGCCAGGCCGTACGGATGCTGGACATCGACCCCCGGACCTTCGCCCGGGCCTACAACGGCGTCGCCAACTCCACCCTCTGGTTCGTCCACCACCTGCTCTACGCGACCCCCACCGCGCCCGCCTTCGACGCCGGCTTCCGCACCGAGTGGGCCGCCTACCAGGCCTACAACCGGGCGTTCGCCGAGGCCCTGGCCGCCGAAGCCGCCCCGGACGCCGCCGTCCTGGTCCAGGACTACCACCTGTCCCTGACCCCGGCCCTGCTCCGCGAGGCCCGCCCCGACCTGCGGATCGGCCACTTCTCGCACACCCCCTGGGCCCCGCCCGAGTACTACCGGCTGCTGCCCGACGACGTCGCCCGGGCCGTCCTCACCGGCATCCTGGGCGCCGACCGGGCCGGCTTCCTCACCGAACGCTGGGCCCGCGCCTTCGCCGCCTGCTGCGCGGACCTCCTCGGCGCCGCCGTCGACCACGACGCGCTCACCGTCACCCTCGACGGCCGCACCACCCAGCTGGGCGTCCACGCCCTCGGCGCCGACGCCGACTTCCTGCGCGAGCGCGCCCACCGCCCCGACGTCGACGAACGCCTGGCCGCCCTGCGCGCCGCCGTCGGCGACCGCCGCACCATCGTCCGGGTCGACCGCACCGAGCTGAGCAAGAACATCGTCCGCGGCCTCCAGGCCTACCGGCACCTGCTCCGCACCCGCCCCGAGTGGCGGGACCGGGTGGTGCACATCGCCTTCGCCTACCCGTCCCGCACCGACCTGGCCGAGTACCGCGACTACACGGCCGCCGTGCAGCGCCTCGCCGAAGAGATCGTCGCCGAATTCGCCACCCCCGACTGGCAACCGGTGATCCTGCACGTCGACGACGACTTCCCGCGCAGCCTCGCCGCCTACCGCCTCGCCGACGTCGCCCTCGTCAACCCCATCCGCGACGGCATGAACCTCGTCGCCAAGGAGGTCCCCGTCGTCTCCGACCACGGCTGCGCCCTGGTCCTCTCCCGCGAGGCCGGCGCCCACGCCGAACTCAAGGACGACGCCCTCACGGTCAACCCGTACGACGTCATCGCCACCGCCGACGCCCTCCACGCCGGCCTCACCATGAGCCCGGAGGAACGCGCCGACCGCACCAAGCGCCTGGCCGCGGCGGCCACCGCGCTCCCCCCGCAGCAGTGGTTCCTGGACCAGCTCAACGCGCTGTGAGCGCCTCCCCCAGGGCCCCCAGCAGCTCCACCACACCCTCCGGCCCGGCGACCACCAGGTCCGCCCGGTCGGCCAGCTCCCGCACCGGCGCGTCCCCCACCG
Organism: Kitasatospora sp. NPDC004799; assembly: GCF_040609095.1. Lineage (NCBI taxonomy): Bacteria > Bacillati > Actinomycetota > Actinomycetes > Kitasatosporales > Streptomycetaceae > Kitasatospora > Kitasatospora sp. NPDC004799. The sequence goes on along the minus strand of NZ_JBEXJK010000071.1, from coordinate 7,204 downwards.
CGCCGGCGCACACCAGCACCCCGGCCACGCCCTCGCCCCGCAGCTTCTCCACCGCCGCGAAGGCCGCCACGTCCCCCAGGTCGTCCCCCGCGTAGAGCACCGACCGGGCCCCCCGCTCACGGAGGAACCCGGTCAGCGCCGCCCCCTTGTCCACCCCCGGCGGCCGCAGCTCCAGCACCAGCCGCCCGGGCTCCACCACCAACCCGTGCTCGGCCGCCAACTCCCCCACCGGCGCCCGCAACAGCGCCAACGCCTCCTCCGGCGCCGCCGTCCGCCGGGTGTGCACGGCCACCGACCGCCCCTTGTCCTCCACCCACGTCCCCGCGGGCGCCCCCACCCGCTCCAGCACCTCCGGCAACACCGCCCGCACCCGCCCCACCCCCGGATGCACCTCCGGCGCCGAGAGCTCCCCGTCCTCCCACCGCTCGGCCCCGTAGTGCCCCAGCACCACCACCCCCGGCACCCCCGCGAACCCCCCGTACTCCACCGCCACCCCGGCCGGCCGCCCCGTCACCACCACCACGGCCCCCACCACCGGCACCAGCCGCCGCAACACCCCCACCACCCCCGGATGCGCCCGCGCCCGCCCCGGATCCGCCACGATCGGCGCCAACGTCCCGTCGAAGTCCAACCCGATCACGGCCTCCCCCGGCGCCGCCAACACCGCCCGCACCCCGTCCCGCCCCGCCCCGGTCCCCGGCACAAACATCTCTTCAAAGCCCATACCGACCCCCCTACCCCGGACCACCCCCCTCCGCACCCCGACAACACCCCCGTGCGGGCGCGCAGGGCGCAAGCCCGCGCGCCCGCCCACACACCCCCAAGCACCCCTCACCACCCGCACTCACCGCGAGTCCGCTCTCCCCCCGCGAGTCCCCCTCTCCCCCGCGAGAGGGACGCGCTGCGGGAGGGGCGGCGCAGGGGGTGGGTGCGGAGAGGGGCGTTGCGGGTGATTTTCAGACTGCCAACGGCGATCGGCGCCCCTCCTACAGATCGGCAGTCTGAAAATCATCCAGCCCCCGCAGCACCCACCCCCGGAGCCACCCCGCCACCCACCCTCCCGAGAGCCCCCCTCACCCAGAAGACCCCCGCAAGGCCCGCTCCAAGTCCCGAAGCGCCTGCCCCACCAACCGGGTCCCCGCCCGCACCACGTCCCCCTGCACCCCCGCCGGCAGCCCCTCCTCCAACCGCGCCTGCGCCTCCCGCACCGCCGAGAACTCCACCGCCTGCCCCGTCAGCATCGCCCCCGCCGCCAGCGCCGTCGCCAGCCGCAGCTCCTCCGCGTACTCCGCCGTCCCCGGCACCGGCTCCGCGTCCGCCGCCGGCAGGTGCGCCTCCAGCAGCACCGCCGCCCGCCCGAGCGCCCCGACCGCCGCCCGGGCCCGGTCGATCTGCCGCCGGCTCACCCCGGCCAGCCCGGTCTCGTGCCGCCCCGGTTCGGCGTCGGCCCGCTGCATCGCCTGGATCAGCTCGGAGCGCGCCTCCCGCGAGTCCAGCAGCGCGCTCCGCACCACCCGCCCGCGCGGCGCCGCCGGCTTCTCGTAGCAGGCGACGACCGCCCCCGCGTACCGGCCGGCCGCCGCCAGCCATTCGGCCAGCCGCTCGCCGAGCCGGGCGGTCTGCCAGGTCGGGAACAGCGCGTACGTCACCAGCGCGATCGACCCGCCGAGCAGCGTCAGCCCCACCCGCTCGACGGCCGTCACCAGCGGGTTCCCCTCCTGCAGCCCGAGCAGGAACACCACGTACGTGGAGATCCCGACGGTGGTGAGCGCGTACCCGGTCCGGAACGCCAGGTACGACCCGCCGATGCAGACCACCGCCAGCGCGGCCAGCACCCACTCCCCGGGGTGGGCCAGCTGCACCACCAGGGTCGAGACGGCGACCCCGACCACCGTTCCGGCCAGCCGGGCGACCCCCCGGCTGTAGGTCTGCGCGAAGTCCGGCCGCATCACCATCGCGGCGGTCATCGGCGCCCAGTACCCGTGGTGGAACCCGGCGAGCCGGGCCAGCAGGTAGGCGACGGTGACCACCCCGGCGAGCCGGACGGCGTGCTGGAAGATCGCCGAGCGCGGCTGCAGCTGCCGCCGCACGGCCCGCGCCGCGACCGGCAGCATCCGGGCGATGGTCGGCTTGTGCAGCGCCCCGCCGGCCCCGACCACCGGCGTGGTGATGGTGTCCTCGTCGTTGCGGTCCAGGGCGTCCGCGGCCTTCCGCAGCAGCCCGCCGAGCCGCCGGGAGGAGCGCCGGGCCGCCCCCTGGAGCCGCGGCCCGTCGTCCGAGCCGACCAGGGTGAGCGAGGGCGCGGAGCGGGGGAGCCGGAGCGGGTCGCCGGTCCGGATCGCCCGGGCGAGGGCGTCCATGACCTCGGCGGCGGCCGCCAGCACCTCCCGGGCCCGGTCCCGCTCCGGCCCCTCCTCGGGGGCGCCCACCTTGGGGTCGGCGAGCGCGGCGAGGGTGGGCCGGATGCGCTCGGCGATGCCGCGCAGACCGCGCAGCTCGGGCGGCCGGTGGCGGTCCTGCCAGGGGGTGAGGGCGGCCGCGTGGCGGGCCGTCATGAACGGCTCCGGGTCCACGTGCGCGGTTGGGTCCTGCCGCAACCGCCGTGCGTAGTCGGCGAGTTCGGCGTAGGTGTCGGCGAGCGCCTCGCGCTGGGCGGACCAGCTCCCGATCGGCCAGACGGTGATGACGACGGCCTGGACGACCCCGCCGAGGGCGGCGACCAGCCCGTGGCCGAGCGCGGTGACGGTGCTGACCGGCAGCTGCACGACGATCAGCATCACCGAGACGGTGTTGGTGGAGACCACCCCGGCGGTGGGCCCGATCGCCCAGGACATCCCGGCGCCGAACGCCCACACCGCGAGCAGCACCGGGAACAGCCCGTACACCCCGGCGGCCAGGTAGCCGAGGAAGGTGCTGACGCCGAGTCCGATCCCGGCCGCGACGGCGAGGCTGGCCCGGGGCCGGAAGCTGCGCTGGAAGGTGGCCGAGCCGGCGATGAACGCGCCCATCGCGGCCGAGGTGGCGAGCGCGACCCCGCCGAGCGCGAGGGTCGGGAAGAGCACCAGCGCCACCGCGACCGCCCCGCGCAGCGCCCGCTTGGGGTCGGTGAGCGCCCGGTCCAGGGTGAGCCCGGTCCGCGCGGTGTCACGAAGTGCGGCGAACCAGGACATAGCGACATCCTAGGGCGTGGATCTCCGCGGGATCCGGCGCAGCCGCGCCGCCGCCCACAGCAGTGCCCCGGTCGGCAGGAACACCGCGTCCGCCGCGATCATCGCCAGCGAGAAGACCGGCAGCCCGAGCACCACCGCGATCCCCACGTGCTCCAGCACCATGACGGCCAGCAGGACGTTCTTGACCCGCCGGTTGAGCAGCGTGAACGGGAACGCCACCTGGAGGACCACGGTGCCGTACGAGACCAGGAAGACCGGCAGCACGGCCGAGCCCACCAGGGCGGACAGCCCCGGCCAGGGGGTGAAGTAGTCCAGGTGCAGCGGGTAGTACAGCGCGGTGCCGTCCTGCCAGCGCGAGCCCTGCACCTTGTACCAGCCGGCCGTGGCGTAGATCAGCACCACCTCGACGGCGATCACCAGCATCGCGCAGTTGTGCACCATGTTCGCCAGCGCGTCCAGCACCGCCCGCGGCTCGCCGTCCGGCCGCAACCGGCCGAGCGTCCACCAGAGCCCGGCCACCGCCCAGAGCCCCCAGAACAGCGGCGACCAGCCGAGGTACGGGAAGGCCCGGTCGGTCCAGGTCAGGCTGTCCCCGGCGAAGCCGCCGAACTGGCAGACCGCCAGGACGGCCCCGAGCAGCGCCCAGAGCGCCACCCCGGCCCGCCCCGGCCCTACGCGTCGGGCGTCCAGCGACCAGACCTCGGCGCAGCGGGTGAAGACCAGGTAGACCGCCATCAGGTGGACGACGTTGTCGCCGCCGTCGCCGAGGAAGACGTCGCGGTTCTGCAGGGACAGCACGGTGACCAGGAACAGCACCGTGCTCGCCCTGGTCCGCCAGCCCAGCAGCACGGCCAGGGCGGCCAGCACCGCCAGGTGGTAGACCAGCTCGGACCAGAGCCGCCCGCCGAACCAGGGCAGCACGGTGAACGCCCCGTTGTCGGCCAGCAGCCGCCCGGCCAGCTCCGCCGACCAGGGCGAGCGGTCGCCGTACAGCACCCGCCGGTTCGGCCACTCGCGCAGCAGGTAGGCCAGCCAGACCAGCCCGAAGCCGATCCGCACCACCGCGGCCTGGTGCCGGCCGAGCGCCCGCCCGGTGAAGGCCCCCGCCGCGCGCCCGAGCGGCGACCGCGGCCCGCGCGCCGCCGGCACCGCCCCGAGCACCGCCTCCGGCACCGCCCCGGGCTCCACCGGCCGGTCGGCCCCGGCCTGCCGCGGCAGCGCCTCCTGCGGGTGGGCGGCCCGCACCGTCGCCTCGTTCATCCGAGCAGCCCCCGGTAGTCCTCGTCCGCCACCGGCCACCACGGCAGCTCCCGCACCCGGGGCGCCGGCGGCGCGGGCTCGCCGCTCCAGGACGGCGGCGGGACGGTGGCCGCGGTCGACCGGAACTGGATCCCCAGGATCCGCTCGCCGTCCGCCTCCCGGCCGATCCGCTGCAGCGCGATCCGCTTGAGGTACTGCTCGGCGAGCCGCCCGCGCGGGGAGGCCGGGGTCTCGTCCTGCGGGTTGTGCGTGCCGTCGTAGAAGTCCCAGGCCCGGCGCAGCAGGTTCTGCTCGACGTGGCTGGGGGCCGGGTTGCCCCGTATCGCGGCGACGTCCTGCGCGGTCAGCCCGATCCAGTCGTGGACGCGGGTCGCCCCGCCGGGCGCGACGGTACGGACCCGGGCGTCCACGCTCACGTTCTGCTGGAGCGGGTTGGGCGCGAACAGCTTCCAGTTCTGCTCGAACTCCGGGTAGACCACGCCGTCGAGCTCGTCCCGGTACTGCCGGGACACCGGGTTGGCGGGCGCCACGTGCAGGAACACCGCGGCGAGGAACAGCCCGGTGCCACCGGCCAGCACCGCCCCGGCGAAGCCGAGGACCAGCTGCGCGGGCCTGGACCAGGCCCTCCCGGCAGCCGGCCGGTCCGTCGTCTCGGTCATGGCCTCCCCGCCCGGTCGGCGGGCGCCGCCGGCCCGGTGCCGGCGCGCTCGCGCGCGCCCATCCTGCCCTACGGCCGGGCGGGCGCCGGGCCGTCGGAGGACGAAGGCCTGCCGCGGTGCCGGGCCGTCAGAGGACGAAGGCCTCCTGGCCGGTGCTGCTCACCATCGGACGGCCCGCGCCCTGCCAGGCGTACATCCCGCCGTCGACGTTCACCGCGTCGCGGCCCTGCTGCACCAGGTACTGGACGACCTGCGCGGAGCGGCCGCCGACCCGGCAGAGCACGTACAGCTTCTCGTCCGGCAGCTCGCCGAGGCGGGCGATGACCTCGCCGATCGGGATGTGCAGCGCGCCGTCCACGTGGCCGGCGTCCCACTCGTCCTGCTCGCGCACGTCCAGCAGGGCGGCGTCGGCGGGCACGGCGGCGGCGTCGGCGGAGGGGATCTGCGGGAACATCGTGTGGGTCTCCTGGGATTCGGTCGGATGCGTGCCATTGTCGTGCACCGGCTGCGGCTCCGGGGCCGGGTCCGGGCCGCCGAGCAGCCGCTGCAGTTCGGCCTGCCGGTCGGCGGCCTTGGCCAGCAGCTCCTCGGCGAGCTGCTCCAGCAGCCGGTCCGGGTCCTGCGGGGCGAGGGCGAGCAGCTGGCCCATCGGGGTCTGCTCCAGCCGGACCTGCTCGGTGGCGGTCTCGGTGATCTTGGCGGTCAGCCAGTCCAGCCGGCGGCGCAGCCAGTCCGCGCGGTCGGGGGCGTCGACGGCGGGGGCGGCCTCCGGCGCGGTGGACCACTCGGCGGCCAGCCCGTCCAGCGCGGCCGCGTCCCCGTACGCGTAGGCCTCGTTGACCCGGGCCAGGAAGGCGGCCCGGCGCTGCTGCTCGGCCGGGTCGGTGGTGAGGTCGGGGTGGGCGCGGCGGACCAGCTCGCGGTAGATCCGCTGGGCCTCCTTGCCGGGCCGCACCCGCTCCGGCGCGGCGGGCGGCGGCGGGGCCGCCTCCCCGTCCTGGCCGGACTGCTCCCGCACCGAGTCGAACAGCGCGTCCAGGTCCGGAAGTTCCTCGACCTGACGGCGCGCCTCGGCGGCCCGGCGCAGGTCCTCGGGCCGGCCGGTGCGGGCCGCCACGGCCTCGGCGACCAGCGCGTCCAGCTCGTCCAGCCGGGCGTAGAGCGGGCCGAGCAGCTGGTGGTGGATCAGCGCGAAGTTGTCGATCTCGACCCGCAGCGTCTGCACGTCCACGTCCATGCTGAGCCAGGCCAGCTCGGCGGCGGCGACCCGCTCCTCCAGCTCCTGCCGCTCCGGGTCCGTCCAGCGGGCGGGGCTCTGCGCGCTCACTTCTCGCCTCTGTCTCGTCCGGCCGGCTGCGTCCTGCGGACCACCCGTGCGGGCGGTCCGGCCTGCCACCCTACCGCCGCCGTCGCGGACCCCGTCCGGGTGAACCGGGGGTACGGACCGGCGTGCGGCACGCGACACGCAACCGATCCTGAGGAATCTCCCCGTTTCGGTGACGAGCCCGGCCCGGTCCGTGCTTCGCTGGTATCCGCACAGCGTGCCTTCCTCCGGAGAATCGGCCGCCCCCGGGCGCGGCGGCCAGGCGGGAGCAGAGCGAATCCATGGTGGCCGAGTCCAACTCCACACCGCGGCCGGCGGGCGACGGAACCGCGCCGGGCGACCACCCGACCGGGGTGGCCGCCCTGGTCCGGCTCGCCCCCGTCCTGGTCGACCGGTCCGGCCGGATCACCCAGTGGGGCCGGGCCGCCGAGGAGCTGTTCGGCCACCGCGCCGAGGTCGCCCACGATCGGCCGGCCTCCGGTCTGCTGCCCGCGCTGGAGCCGCGGGTGCTCGAACGCCGGTCCGGCCGCCGGCCCTGCGACACCTTCGACACCCTCGCCGAGCGGACCGCCGACGGCCGCCCCTGGACCGGCCGGCTGACCGTGACCGACCGCGAGGAGCACCCGCGCGACGTGCTCTGGTGGGCCTACCCGCTGCCCGGCCCGGCCGGCGGACTGCTGGCGCTGGCCGCCGACGCCCGTCCGCTGCGCTCCACCGGGCCGCGGCTCGCGCTCGGCGAGCGGCTGCTCCCCTTCGCCGCCGCACCCGGCACCCGGGGCGGCTTCCGCACC
>NZ_JBEXJK010000070.1:0-26741 GCF_040609095.1 Kitasatospora sp. NPDC004799 | reverse complement strand
CCCTCGGCGGCCGAGCACTCCAGGTAGTCGATCGGCGCGGACGGCGGCGCCGGCATCAGGTAGCAGTGCGCCTCGGGGTGGCCGGGGACGGCCGTGGCCGGGCGCTCCTCCTCCGGCCAGAGCCCGAGCGCGGCGCAGACCGAGGGCAGCACGGCCATCGCGGCGGTCGCGTAGCCCTGGGCGGAGGGGTGGTAGCGGTCGGCGGCGAACATCTCCGGGCGTGCGGCGAACTCCGGGCCCAGCAGCGAACCCAGCGAGACCGTCCGGCCGCCCGCCTCCACCACCGCGATGGTCTGCGCGGCCGCCAGCTGGCGGCTCAGCCGGCGGGCCACCCAGCGCAGCGGCGGCCGCACCGGCTTGATCGTGCCGAGGTCCGGACAGGTGCCCACGACCACCTCGCAGCCGTTGGCGCGCAGCGCGGCGACGGCCTCGCCGAGCTGGCGGACGGCCAGCTGGGCCGGGCTGTGCCGGGTCACGTCGTTGGCGCCGACCATGATCACGGCGACGTCCGGGCGGTGCGGCAGCGCCTGCTCCAGCTGCCCGGAGAGGTCGGCGGAGCGGCCGCCGGAGCGGGCCACGTTGACCAGCCGGACCGGGCGCTCGGCCACCGAGGCGAGGCCGGCCGACAGCAGCGCGCCCGGGGTCTCGCCGGAGCGGGCCACGCCGAGCCCGGCCCCGGTGGAGTCGCCGAGGACGGCCAGCACGAGCGGGGCCTGCGGGGCGGCGGCGCGGTCGGCGAACGCCTCCCCGTAGACGCCGTCGGCCCTGGGCGGGTGGGTCTCCAGGACGCCGATGGCCTGGATGGCGAGCTTGCTCTCGGTCAGCAGCAGGCCGACCAGGCCCACCCCGAGGAGGCCGAGCCCGCCGCCGCCGTACGCCGCCGCGGTGGCGATCCGGCGGGCCACCCGGGCCCGCGAGTCCTGTGCCCCTGGCATCCGGTGCCCCCTTCACGTGCTCCTGCCGGCCCCTCCGGGCCACGGCAATGCCTGCACAGCGCTCTTACCCGCGCGGGGGCCGGGAGTACCCGGGGCACCGGCGCGGGTGGGCCATTGGGGGAGGTGGGACGGACGGGAGCCGCGGGGCCGGTGCCACGCCCTAGGCTTTGCAGTACCGAAAAGCAGTCGCACGCCCACAGACCGGGAGGACCCCCGTGCGGTACCACAACTCGATCATCGATCTGGTCGGCAACACGCCGCTCGTCAAGCTGAACAAGGTCACCGAGGGCATCAGCGCGACAGTGCTGGCGAAGGTCGAGTACTTCAACCCCGGCGGCTCGGTCAAGGACCGCATCGCGATGCGCATGATCGAGGCCGCCGAGGCCTCGGGCGCCCTCAAGCCGGGCGGCACCATCGTCGAGCCCACCTCCGGCAACACCGGGGTCGGCCTGGCGATCGTGGCCCAGCAGAAGGGCTACAAGTGCATCTTCGTCTGTCCGGACAAGGTCTCCACCGACAAGATCAACACGCTGCGCGCGTACGGCGCCGAGGTGGTCGTCTGCCCGACCGCCGTCGCCCCGGAGCACCCGGACTCGTACTACAACGTCTCCGACCGCCTGGTCCGGGAGACCCCGAACGCCTGGAAGCCGGACCAGTACTCCAACCCGGACAACCCGGCCTCGCACTACCACTCCACCGGCCCGGAGCTGTGGGAGCAGACCGACGGCAGGATCACCCACTTCGTGGCGGGCGTCGGCACCGGCGGCACCATCTCCGGCACCGGCAACTACCTGAAGGAGGCCTCCGGCGGCAAGGTCAAGGTGATCGGCGCCGACCCGGAGGGCTCGGTCTACTCGGGCGGCACCGGCCGGCCGTACCTGGTCGAGGGCGTCGGTGAGGACTTCTGGCCGACCGCCTACGACCGCAACGTCGCGGACGAGATCGTCGCCGTCTCCGACAAGGACTCGTTCCAGATGACCCGCCGCCTGGCCAAGGAGGAGGGCCTGCTGGTCGGCGGCTCCTGCGGCATGGCCGTGGTGGCCGCGCTGGAGGTCGCCAAGAAGCTCGGGCCGGACGACGTCGTGGTGGTGCTGCTGCCGGACGGCGGCCGCGGCTACCTGTCGAAGATCTTCAACGACGACTGGATGGCCGACTACGGCTTCCTGCCCTCGTCCACCGACGAGGCGCACATCGGCGAGGTGCTGGCCCGCAAGGAGTCCATGGAGCAGGGCGGCGTCCCGCAGTTCGTCCACATGCACCCGAACGAGACGGTCGCCGAGGCGGTCCGGGTGCTGCGCGAGTACGGCGTCTCGCAGATGCCGGTGGTCTCCCCGGGGGCCGGCCACCCGGACATCATGGCCGGCGAGGTGATCGGCTCGGTGGTCGAGAAGCTGCTGCTGGAGGGCATCTTCGCCAAGGAGATCGAGCTCACCGACACGCTGGACAAGGTGATGTCCAAGCCGCTGCCGGTGGTCGGCTCGGGCGAGACCGTCACCAACCTGATGACCGTGCTGGAGAAGGCCGACGCGGCCGTCGTGCTGGTCGAGGGCAAGCCGCAGGGCATCGTCACCCGGCAGGACCTGCTGGGCTTCCTGACCGGCCGCGGCCAGCACTGACCCGGCGTCCCGGCGCCCCGGCGCCGACGCCCCGTCACCGACCCGCCGCCGCACCGCCCTTCCGAGGCGGGGGCGGAGGGTTCGTCCACGGGGGAAGTGGTACACCGGCGTCACCTGTCCGCAGCATGCGGTTAACACGGCTCGGGCATCGTGGTGGTCAACGGCAGGACGCCGAGTGAGGCGACAGCCACCGTCCGGGAGCGGCTCCCCGGCGGTCGCGGTCGGCTCCGGACACATCGGGTGGCCCTGACCCGGCCGCTGTGTCCTCCTGCCGTGGGAGGCGCCGTCGTCCCGCCCCTGCCCGGCCCCGGCCGGCTGACAGGGTGCGGCGGCTCCCGCGGCAGTACCGCGCCGTCCGGCGCGTGTCCCCGTGGCTCCCGGGTGGGGGAGCCCCTGCGGGGAACGGTGGGGCCGGTCCTTCTTCCGAGGGACCGGCCCCTCCCGTTTGCGCCGGGCGTGCCGGTCGCGCCGTCCGTGCCGTTCGCGCCGGGCGCGCGGGGTGTGCTCCGGGCGGCCGCCCGTGCCGCACGCCGGGCGCGGCCGTCCCGTACGCTCGCACGCATGACCAGCATTGAAACGACCGGCCAGGACGCCCCGCGCTACGTCCGGGTCAAGATCGAGCTCATCGCGGAGATCACCGACGAGGGCGCGCTCAAGGCGGCCGCCCTGGAGGCCGTCACCGCGGACGAGTACCTCGACGACGAGGAGCGCGCCCAGTCCGTCGAGGCCATCGAGGTGGACCCGTCGGGTTCGCTCGCCCACTTCATCGACCCCGTCGCCCTGCTCGGCGAGGTGCCCGGCGTGGAGCTCGCCTCGGCGACCTGGGAGTCGGCGCAGACCGAGTTCGACCCGGAGAGTGAGGAGTGGGACGAGTACCCGGCGGACGAGGCCGCCGAGTAGGACGCCGCCACTGGGCGACGGCCTCCGCCGTCACCGCCCGTGAACGCCCGGCCCGCCCCGCGGGTCGGGCGTTTTGTCCCTGTTCATCGGCAAGTTGGGTCATCTCATACGATCGCTTACGCTTCGGTGATGGAACCGTGAACGGGCGGATTGCGTTTCTGTATCCGTAATGCCCGGGATGATCAGCAGGGAGACGCGACGTGACGGCACGGGACGGTCAGGGGCGGGCGGCCGGAAGCAGCTGGAGCCGGCGCGGGGTCCTCGCGGGGCTGATCGGAGCGCCCGTGCTGCTGCTGGCGGCCTGCAACGACAACAGCGGCGGCAGCGGGAGCGGCGGTGGCAGCGGCTCCGGCGGCGCGAGCGGCACCCCGGGCTCCGGCGGTGCGAGCAGCAGCGCCCCGAAGACCTCGGCCGCGGTCATCACCGTCACCCCGGCCGACGGCGCCGCCTCCGCGAGCTTCAGCGAGCCGGTCAAGGTCACCGTCGCCAACGGCACCCTGAGCAGCGTCAAGGTCACCGACACCACCGGCAAGGAGCTGGCCGGCCAGCTCTCCGCCGACGGCACCGGCTGGACCTCGGCCGCCGCCCCCGCCAGCGGCACCAAGTACACCGTCGCCGCGATCGCCTTCGACAAGGACAAGCTGGAGGCGGACGCCAACGCCGTCTTCACCACGGCGACCCCGGCCAACACCTTCGTCGGCTACTTCACCCCCGAGGACGGCTCGACGGTCGGCGTCGGCATGCCGGTCTCGATCAACTTCAGCAAGCCGATCAGCGACCGCAAGGCCGTCCAGCAGGCGATCACCGTGATAGCCGAGCCGGGCGTCGAGATCGTCGGCCACTGGTTCTCCAGCACCCGGCTCGACTTCCGGCCGCAGGAGTACTGGGCCAAGGGCACCAAGGTCACCCTCAAGCTCAGGCTCAAGGACGTCGAGGGCGCCAAGGGCGTGTACGGCACCCAGTCCAAGGACGTGAGCTTCACCATCGGCCGCGCCCAGACCAGCGTCGCCGACCTCGCCGCCAAGAAGCTCACCGTCACCACCGACGGCCAGGTCAGCGCGGTCTACAAGATCTCCGGCGGGGCGCCCGAGTACAAGACCTGGGGCGGCAAGATGGTGATCTCCGAGCAGTACACCCAGACCCGGATGAACTCGCAGACCGTCGGCCTCGGCAGCGAGTACGACATCGCGGACGTGCCGCACGCCCAGCGCCTCACCACCTCGGGCACCTTCATCCACGGCAACTACTGGTCCCCGTCGTCGATCTTCGGCGGCCAGAACACCAGCCACGGCTGCGTCGGCCTCCAGGACGCCAAGGGCGCCCAGGACACCGGGACGGACGGCTACAAGTTCTACAAGTCCTCGATGGTCGGCGACGTGGTCGAGGTCGTGAACTCCGGCGACAAGACCGTCGCCCCGGACAACGGCCTGAACGGCTGGAACATGGGCTGGGCCGCCTGGAAGGCCGGCAGCGCCGTCTGACACCCGGCTCCGCGCCGCGGGCCCGTACGGCGTCCCGGCTGTGCGCCCGGCCTTGCGACCGGCCTTGCGACCGGCCGGAAAAACTCCTCGGGCGGAGCGAACCCCGTGGTCCGCCCGAGGAGTCGAAGTCGTGTGAAACGCGAGCAGAGACAGCGCCAGGACGACGAGTTCAGCGCGTTCGTGGCCGGCCACGGCCGCCGGCTGCTGCGGCTGGCCGAGCTGCTGACCGGGGACCCGGACCGGGCGAAGGACATCGTCCAGTCCGCGCTGGAGCGCGCCTACCTGAACTGGCACCGGATCACCTCGGACGATCCGAGCGCGTACGTCCGCCGGATCGTGGTCAACCAGCACCGCGACTGGTGGCGCCGGCTGCGCAACCACGAACTGCCCACCGAGCACACCCCCGACCGGCCGCTCGACGAGGACCTCGCCGAGCGGTTGGCCGAGCGCGCCCTGCTGAACCAGGCGCTGGGCACCCTCACCCGCCGGGAGCGGACGGTCGTCGTGCTGCGGTACTACGGGGACCTCGCCGAGGCCGACATCGCGGCCGAACTGGGCATCGCCCCGGGCACGGTGAAGAGCACGCTGCACCGGGCACTGTCGAAGCTCCGCGCGCTTCCCCAACTCGCCGACCGCTCCGGTTGGATGGCAGGGCACACGACGCACATCGAGGTGACGGTATGAGCTTCGAGGACCGGCTCGGCGAACTGCTCAAGGACGAGGACCCGTACGTGATCGGGCCGGACCCGGTGCCGATCATCGCCGCCGCCCAGCGCCGCCGGGCCAGGCGCAGAGCCGGGACCGGGGCGGCCGCGGTGGCGGTGGCCCTGGTCTGCGGGGTGACGGCGGTGATGGTGGGCAACGCCCGGCCCGGCGGGCAGGTCGCGGGCCGGACGGGCGCGGCCGCGGCCCCCCCGGCGGGGGCGCCCGCCCCGTCGCCCACCGCGACGGGCCTCGCCCCCGGTGCCCCCGCCGCCGCCCCGACGGCGACCCCGAGCCTGCCGCCGCGCTCGCCGGTCCGGCGGATCACCGCCGGGGACGAGGTCGAGCCGGTCACCGGGCTCCGGCTGTCGGTGACCGCGACCGAGAGCTGCCAGGGCAGCGCCGACCCGAGGACCGGCGGCTACCAGGGCATGTCGTGCCTCGACATGACCAACCCCAAGCTGCCGATCGAACGGCCCGGCATCCTGCTGGACCTCAGCCGGGTGTCCGACCGCTTCGTGGCGCACGGCTTCTACCGGGGCTCGACCCCGGCCACGGTCATGGTCTTCGAGGGCGGCCGGGCCACCGTCGCCACCCTGCTGGTCACCCCGGGCATGGACGACTGGGCCGCCTACTACGTCGTGCTGCCGGGCGGCGACCTCGACGTCGGGGCGACCTGGAAGACGCCCGCGGTCGGCGCCTACGACGCCGACGGCAGGCTGCTGGCCGGCCACGCCGGCCGCACGGTGGACGGCGCCTCGGAGCAGCCGCCGGTCGCGCTCTGAGCCGCCGGGGCCGCGCCGCCCCGGCACCGTGGCCTTCCGGGCTCACGGCTCGGGCCGTCGGGCTCACCGCTTCGCGTAGTCCGCGAAGCCCTGCCAGTCGACGATCACGCAGGGCTCCTGGCCGACCGTCCAGGCGTCGTGCCCGGGCGGGCAGGACATGAAGTCGCCGGGGCCGATCTCGGACTCCTGGCCGTCGTCCATGACGATCCTCATCCGGCCGGAGACCACGTACCCGGTGTGGGCGGCCTGGCAGCTGTCGGTCCCGGCGATCGGCTTCACGTGCTTGGACCACTGCCAACCCGGCTCGAACACGGCCCGGCCCACCGGGCCGCCGTCCAGGTTGACCAGCCGCAGCTCCCCCTTGCCCTCCTCGAAGGGGCGGACCTCCTCGGGGTCGTCGAAGTTCCGCTGGTAGAGACCGGACATGGCGCACTCCTCTCCCACGAGGAACGGCCCGGCCACCAGCGGGGTGGCCGGGCCGGCCCTGCTGGCCCTTCCAGTCTGCGCCCGGATCGGGGATCGGTCACGTTGAGTGGCCGCTCCCGGTCCGGGAACAGGACGGACGGCCGGGAGGTCAGCCCTGGGTGCGGGCCACGCCGATCGGGCAGGAGGCCCCGGTGCCGCCCAGACCGCAGTAGCCGTTGGGGTTCTTGGCCTCCGACAGGTACTGCTGGTGGTACGGCTCGGCCGGGTAGAACGGGCCGGCCGGGGCGAGCTCGGTGGTGATCGGGCCGTACCCGAGCGCGGTCAGCGAGGGCTGGAACGCGTCCCGGGTGGCCGCCGCGGCCTCGGCCTGGGCGGGGGAGTGGGTGTAGACGGCGGAGCGGTACTGGGTGCCCACGTCGTTGCCCTGGCGGTTGCCCTGGGTCGGGTCGTGGGCCTCCCAGAAGGTCTTCAGCAGGCGCTCGTAGGAGACCACCGCGGGGTCGAACACGACCCGGACCGCCTCGGTGTGCCCGGTCAGCCCGCTGCACACCTCCTCGTACGTCGGGTTCGGGGTGTGCCCGCCCTGGTAGCCGACCAGCGTCGTCCAGACGCCGGGCAGCCGCCAGAAGGCGCGCTCGGCGCCCCAGAAGCAGCCCAGGCCGAAGTCGGCCACCTCCAGGCCCTCCGGGTACGGGCCGGTCAGCGGGTGCCCGAGCACGGTGTGCGGCTCGGTCAGGGTGAAGGCCGGGGTCGGCCGGCCGGGCAGCGCCTGGTCGGCGGGGACGAGCGAGGTCTTGTGGCGGTTGAACAGCACGGCCTGCTCCAGCGGGTCGGGAATCCTGGCGAAGGGTCCAACGCGGACGGCCGCCGCCGGATTCCGGGCCCGGCCGCGGGCCGTCCGCACCGCGCTCGCGGCCCGCCGTACCCCCGCTCCGACCTGCGGAATCGCTTCGGTTCCCGGTTCGTGCGGGCGCGGCGGCATTCGCACACTAGGCTCGGACCCATGACCGAGCACCAGCTTCCTCAGGGCTTCGAGACCCTCGCCATCCACGCGGGTCAGGAAGCAGACCCCCAGACCGGGGCAGTCGTCACGCCGATCTACCAGGTGTCCACCTACAAGCAGGACGGGGTGGGCGGCCTGCGGGGCGGCTACGAGTACAGCCGCAGCGCCAACCCGACCCGCACCGCGCTGGAGGAGTGCCTCGCGGCGCTGGAGGGCGGCGCCCGTGGCCTCGCCTTCGCCTCCGGCCTCGCGGCCGAGGACACCCTGCTGCGGACGATCCTCAAGCCCGGCGACCACATCGTGATCCCCAACGACGCCTACGGCGGCACCTTCCGGCTGTTCGCCAAGGTGCTGACCCGCTGGGGCGTCGAGTTCTCCGTGGCCAACACCCAGGACCTGGCCACCGTCCGCGAGGCGCTGCGCCCCAACACCCGCGCGGTGTGGGTGGAGACCCCGTCCAACCCGCTGCTGGGCATCACCGACCTGACCGCGCTCGCCGAGATCGCGCACGGCGCCGGTGCGCTCCTGGTGGTCGACAACACCTTCGCCAGCCCGTACCTCCAGCAGCCGATCGCGCTCGGCGCGGACGCGGTCGTGCACTCCACCACCAAGTACATGGGCGGCCACTCGGACGTGGTCGGCGGTGCGCTGGTGCTGGCCGACGCGGCCCTCGGCGAGGAGGTGGCGTACCACCAGAACGCGATGGGCGCCGTCTCCGGCCCGTTCGACGCCTGGCTGGTGCTGCGCGGCATCAAGACGCTGGGTGTCCGGATGGACCGGCACAGCGCCAACGCGGAGAAGGTCGCCGAGCTGCTGGCGAGCCACCCGAAGGTCAGCCAGGTGCTCTACCCGGGCCTGCCCGAGCACCCCGGCCACGACATCGCGGCCAAGCAGATGAAGGCCTTCGGCGGCATGGTCTCGTTCCGGGTCGCCGGCGGCGAGGAGGCGGCCGTCGAGGTCTGCAACCGCGCGCAGCTGTTCACCCTCGGTGAGTCGCTCGGCGGCGTCGAGTCGCTGATCGAGCACCCGGGCCGGATGACCCACGCCTCGGTGGCCGGCTCGGCGCTGGAGGTGCCCGCCGACCTGGTGCGCGTTTCGGTCGGCATCGAGTCGATCGACGACCTGCTGGCCGACCTCCAGCAGGCGCTCGGCTAGTCCACTACTGCTCCTGCCGGCCTGCCGTGTACGACTCCATCGCGAGGTTGAAGCGGGCCAGCAGGGCGCAGAACGCGCGCTGTTCCTCCGGCGGCCAGCCGGCCGTCAGGCGGCGGGTCAACTCGGCCCGGCCGTCCCGGACTTCGCTGAGCCGGCCGGCGCCGTGCGAGGTCAGCGCGAGCCGTACGGCACGGCGGTCGGCCGGGTCCTGCACCCGGCCGACCAGCCCGGCCGCGACCAGCGGGGCGACCTGGCGGGTCACCGTGGAGGAGTCCACCCCGAGCGCCTCGGCCAGCGCCTTGACGTTGGCCGGCCCGTGCCGCTCCAGCCGGTCGAGCAGCAGGTAGGCGGCTCGGTCCAGCACCCCGACCCCGCCGCCGGAGGTTCGGACCTGTTCCATGCGGCGGGCGAACACCGCGAGCTGGTACTGGAGTTG
This sequence comes from Kitasatospora sp. NPDC004799, assembly GCF_040609095.1. Classification (NCBI taxonomy): domain Bacteria; kingdom Bacillati; phylum Actinomycetota; class Actinomycetes; order Kitasatosporales; family Streptomycetaceae; genus Kitasatospora; species Kitasatospora sp. NPDC004799. The sequence goes on along the minus strand of NZ_JBEXJK010000070.1, from coordinate 17,302 downwards.
GGTGTGCACGGGGTCGGTGCGGTCGGTGGCCTGGGGCGAGGTCGTCGTCATCGCGGCTCACGATCGTCGTGCGGTGAGGGAGGCTCAGAAGCAGCAGAGTACGCGGGCCGGGCGGGCCCGGGAACAGGCCCGGCATCCCGGATCGCCGCCGCTCGCGTCCGGCGGGAACCCTCGGGCACGCCCTACGCTGGCGCCATGCGCAACTGGCCGATCACCCTCGACGACGTCCGCGGTGCCCAGAAGATGCTCGCCGGGGTCGCCCGGGTGACCGCGATGGAGGGCAGCCGGTACCTCTCCGGGCTGATCGGCGCACCGGTCCACCTGAAGTGCGAGAACCTCCAGCGCACCGGGTCCTTCAAGCTGCGCGGGGCGTACGTGCGGATCGCGGGACTCTCGCCGGTGCAGCGGGCGGGCGGGGTGGTGGCGGCGAGCGCCGGGAACCACGCCCAGGGGGTGGCGCTGGCGGCCGCGCTGCTGGGCGTGCGCTCCACGGTGTTCATGCCGGTCGGGGCGCCGCTGCCGAAGGTCGCGGCCACCCGGGAGTACGGCGCCGACGTGCGGCTGCACGGCGCCACCGTGGACGAGGCGCTGCAGGCCGCGCAGCGGTACGCGGACGCGACCGGCGCGGTGTTCATCCACCCCTTCGACCACTGGGACGTGGTCACCGGGCAGGCGACCGTCGGGCTGGAGATCCTGGAGCAGTGCCCGGAGGTGCGGACCGTCCTGGTCGGGGTGGGCGGCGGCGGGCTGCTGGCCGGGATCGCGGCGGCGGTCAAGCCGCTGCGGCCGGACGTCCGGGTGGTCGGGGTGCAGGCGGCCGGCGCGGCCGCGTACCCGCCCTCGCTGGCGGCCGGGCGGCCGGTGTCGCTGGAGCACTTCGCCACGATGGCGGACGGGATTATGGTCGGGCGCCCCGGCGACATCCCGTTCGAGGTGGTCAACACGCTGGCGGACGGCATCCGCACGGTCTCCGAGGACGCGCTGTCGCGGGCGCTGCTGCTCGGGCTGGAGCGGCTGAAGCTGGTGGTCGAGCCGGCCGGGGCGGCCCCGATCGCGGCGCTGCTGGAGCAGCCGGACTCCTTCGAGGGCCCGGTGGTGGCGGTGCTGTCCGGCGGCAACATCGACCCGCAGCTGATGCAGCGGGTGCTGCGGCACGGGCTGGCGGCGGCCGGGCGCTACCTGTCGCTGCGGGTGCGGCTGGCGGACCGGCCGGGCGCGCTGGCGGACCTGCTGGCTGTGCTGACCAGGGTGGACGCCAACGTGCTGGACGTGGCGCACGTGCGGATCGACCCGCGGCTGGGGCTGACCGAGGTCGAGGTGGACCTGCACCTGGAGACCAAGGGGCCGGAGCACTGCGCGCTGGTGGTCGGGGAGCTGCGGGACGCGGGGTACGTGGTCGCGCACTGAGCCCGCGTCCGGGGTGCCGTCCGGGTGCCGTCCGGGAGCCGCTCGCATCCCGTCCGAGCTCCGGCGGTGCCCTGTCCCTTGACGCGATATATCGCGTACTGGGAGACTCGCGATACATCGCGTTCTGGTCCCACGGGTCGGGAATCGAGTCGCCCGCCCGCCCGGAAACAGGGCAGAGTGGGACAGATCGCCCCATACGTTCGAGGAGATGAGGCAAGGCCATGGCGCCAGCCATCCAAGCCGAGAACTTGGTGAAGACCTTCGGCGACGTACGAGCCCTGGACGGCGTCAGTCTCGACGTCCCCGAGGGCACGGTGCTCGGGCTGCTCGGCCCGAACGGCGCCGGGAAGACCACCACCGTGCGGGTCCTCACCACCCTGCTCCGTCCCGACTCCGGCCGTGCGGTGGTCGCCGGGGTCGACGTGCTGAAGCACCCCAACCGGGTCCGCAGCCTGATCGGCCTGTCCGGCCAGTACGCGGCGGTCGACGAGTACCTGACCGGCTTCGAGAACCTCACCATGGTCGGCGAGCTCTACCAGATGAGCAACCGGGCGGCGAAGGCCCGCGCGCTGGAGCTGCTGGAGTGGTTCAACCTCACCGAGGCCAAGGACCGCACCGCCAAGACGTACTCCGGCGGCATGCGCCGGCGCCTGGACCTCGCCGCCGCGCTGGTCGTCCGGCCGCCGGTGATGTTCCTGGACGAGCCGACCACCGGGCTCGACCCGCGCAACCGGATCGCGCTCTGGGAGGTCATCGAGACGCTGGTCGAGCAGGGCACCACGCTGCTGCTCACCACCCAGTACCTGGAGGAGGCCGACCGGCTCGCCCACGACATCGCGGTGGTCGACCACGGCCGGGTGATCGCCCGCGGCACCGCCGACCAGCTGAAGGCGCAGATCGGCGGCGAGCGGATCGAGGTCGTGGTGCACGAGCCCGGCCTGGTCGGCGACGCGGTCGCCGCGCTGTCCGGCTACGCGCTGGGCGAGCCGACGGTGGAGCGCAACACCCGCCGGATCACCGTGCCGATCAGCGGCGGCGCCCGGGTGCTCGCCGACGCGATCCGCGAACTGGACTCCCGCGGGATCGAGATCGACGACATCGGGCTGCGCCGCCCGACCCTGGACGACGTCTTCCTCACCCTCACCGGCCACGTCGCCGAGGAGCGGCCCGAGGAGGAGGACGGCGCCGACCCCAAGGCGCGCGGCCGCGGCCGGGGCAAGGGCGGCGCCGGCGGCCCGGACGGCCAGGGGCCGGACAAGCAGGCCGTCGCGGCCGGGAAGGAGAGCTGAGATGAGCACCGCCACCGAGCACGCCATCGGCCCGGCGATGCCCAGGCAGCGCAGGGGGGCCGCCGCCACCCTGCACGACTCCTGGGTGGTCGCCAAGCGCAACCTGCGCCGGATGACCCGCATACCGGAGATCGTGGTCTTCGGGCTGATGCAGCCGGTCATGTTCGTGCTGCTGTTCTCGTACGTGATGGGCGGGGCGATCAAGATCCCCGGCACCGACTCCAGCTCGGACACGTACATCCAGTTCCTGATGGCCGGCATCTTCGCCCAGACCGTCACCTTCGCCGTCGCCGGCGCCTCGGCGGGCATCGCGGAGGACATGAGCAAGGGGCTGGTGGACCGGTTCCGCTCGCTGCCGATGGCCCGCTCGGCGGTGCTGGTCGGCCGCACCCTCGCGGACCTGTGCCAGACCGCGTTCACCCTGGTCGTGCTGGCGCTGGTCGCGCTGCTGGTGGGCTGGCGGATCCACGAGGGCCTGCTCAAGGCGCTCGGCGCCTTCGGCCTGCTGCTCCTGCTCGGCTACGCCTTCTCCTGGATCGGCGCGCTGATCGGCCTGTCGGTGCGCAGCCCGGAGGCGGCCACCTCGGCCGGGCTGATCTGGCTGTTCCCGCTGACCTTCGTGTCCAACGCCTTCGTGCCGGTCACCTCGATGCCGGGCTGGCTGCAGGGGATCGCGTACTGGAACCCGTTCAGTGCCACCGTGCAGGCCTGCCGGGTGCTGTTCGGGAACCAGGTCGGGCCGGTGGACAGCGCCTGGCCGATGCAGCATGCGGCGCTGGTGTCGGTGCTGTGGTCGGTGGTGATCACCGCGGTGTTCTCCTGGCTGGCGGTGCGCAAGTACCGCTCCTCCACCGCCTGACCGTTCCCGGCCCGGAACGCGGGGGGCCTGAACGCGCGGGTGGCCTGAACGCGCGGGTGGCCCGGAACGCACGGGGGCGGCCGCGGGAAGTCCCGCGGCCGCCCCCGTGGCGTGGGCCGGATCAGCCGGCGTGCGGCACGACCTTGACGATCTTCACCATGGCCGGCTTGCCGTTCGGCAGCTCGTAGGTGGCCTCGTCGCCGATCCGCTTGCCGTCGATCGCGCGGCCCAGCGGGGACTGCGGGGAGTAGACGTCCAGGTCGTCGGCGCCCGCGACCTCGCGGGAGGCGAGCAGGAACTCCATGAGGTCGTCCTCGTCGCCGTCGAAGGCGACCGTGACGACCATGCCCGGGGCCACCACGCCCGAGTCGGCCGGCGCCTCGCCGACCTTGGCGCGCTCCAGCAGCTGGGTCAGCTGGCGGATGCGCAGCTCGTACTTGCCCTGCTCCTCCTTCGCCGCGTGGTAGCCGGCGTTCTCCTTGAGGTCGCCCTCCTCGCGCGCCGCCTCGATCTTCTGGGCGATCTCGATGCGCCAGGGCCCGGTCAGGTGGTCCAGCTCGGCCTTGAGCTGGTCGTAGCCGGCCTGAGTGAGCCAGGTCACGTTCTCACTGGTCTGGGTCACGGGTGCTCCTCGTAGGTGCTGGGGCTGTGCTGAGGGTGTGAGTCGTCAGCAGGGGTCGGTGGTGATATCGGTCTCAACTACAAAGCAACGCCCGCTCCCGTACCATCCGGTGCGGAAGGGGCGAAACCACGAGCCTAACAAGTCCTGCTGACAAGCGGGAAGGGCGTTTGCGCGCCATTGACGGTGGCATTGCGCCGGGATGTACAGCGGCGGAGGGCGGGACCCTCTACGGATGCCCGCTCTCCGGATCGAATATGCGCGCTACCGGGGGCGGGTGGGCCGCTCGGGGCGCGCGGTGCCGGGGGTGCCGCCCGGGGTGCGCGCCGTTCGGCCGGGGCGTGCGACCCGGGCGGGGCGTGCGCTGCTCGGCGGGGGCGTGCGTGGCCCAGTGGGGGTGTGCGTGGCCCGGCGGGGTGCGCTACTTGGCCGGGGTGCAGCCCAGCAGCTCGGCGGTGGTGCCGCGGGCGGTGGTGCGCAGGGTGACCACCGCGTCGTAGCTGTCGCCGGTCGCCGGGACCTGGAAGTCGGCCACCCCGACCACCGCGTGGTCCTCGCTCTGCGAGCGGACCGTGCAGGTGCCGGCCTGCCCGTCCCCCTTGCGCACGGTGAGGTGCAGCTGGACCTCGGAGTCGGAGAGCACCTGGAAGGTCGGCACCGAGCCGTTGATCTTCGACTCGCGCAGCAGGTAGGAGCCGCCCAGCCAGGCGATCAGGCCCAGGCCGAGCACGCCGCAGACCGCGCCGATCACCTTCAGACGGCGGTCCGAGTCGCGGTCGCCGCCGCGGCCGTAGCGCCCCTCGGGCAGACCGGTGGCGGTGGTGTCTGCACTCATCGGACTCCGTCCTCTCCTGGGGGAGGGGCCGCGCGGGGTGGTGCGGGGGAATGCGACGCTCCTCCAGTCCGTCACTATAGGAGGGGCTAGCCCGCGGCCGGTCCGGCGGGGGCAGGGCTCGGCCGTGCCGGCGACGTTCCGCGGCCCGGCCCCGCGGCGACGCGGCCCCGAAGTGAGCGGTTCGTACGGTGGGCAGACCCGGACTCCGCGGAACGCCCGACGAGTGTGGAAGGAACGCAAGGCGTTGACTGAGCAGTTGCGACTGATGGCGGTGCACGCCCACCCGGACGACGAGTCCAGCAAGGGCGCGGCCACCATGGCCATGTACGTCGAGCAGGGCGTGGACGTGCTGGTGGCCACCTGCACGGGGGGCGAGCGCGGGTCGGTCCTCAACCCCAAGCTGCAGGGGGACCCGTACATCGAGGAGAACATCCACGAGGTGCGCCGCAAGGAGATGGACGAGGCGCGGGCGATCCTCGGCGTCAAGCAGGCCTGGCTGGGCTTCGTGGACTCCGGTCTGCCCGAGGGGGACCCGCTGCCCCCGCTGCCCGAGGGCTGCTTCGCGCTCCAGGACGTCGAGGCGGCGGCGGAGCCGCTGGTCCGGCTGATCCGCGAGTTCAAGCCGCAGGTCATCACGACCTACGACGAGAACGGCGGCTACCCGCACCCGGACCACATCATGACCCACAAGATCACCATGCTGGCCTTCGACGCCGCGGGTGACCCGGACGCCTACCCGGAGGCCGGCGAGCCCTGGCAGCCGCTCAAGCTGTACTACAACCACGGCTTCCCGATGGGCCGGATCCGGGCCCTGCACGAGTACCTCACCGAGCACGGCCACGAGTCGCCGTACGGCGAGTGGATCGAGGGCTGGGAGAAGAGCGGGCGCAAGGAGCGCGAGATCACCACCCGGGTCCGCTGCGACGACTGGTTCGAGACCCGGGACCGCGCGCTGATCGCCCACGCGACCCAGATCGACCCGGACGGGCCCTGGTTCCGCGTCCCGCTGGAGGTCCAGCGCGAGGTCTGGCCCACCGAGGACTACGAGCTCGCCCGTACCCTGGTCGACGTGGACCTGCCGGAGGACGACCTGTTCACCGGCCTGCGCACCCCCGCCCTGGCGGCCGAGGCCGCCGACACGCGCGACTGAACCACCCCCCGACGGCCCGGCTCCGCGTGAGCCGGGCCACCATAGAGATATGAGTGCCTCCGTGAACCTCGTCCACCTCGCCGCTGACCTCGCCGTCGACGACGCCAAGGTCACCCCCGGGCTCCTCGGCTTCGTCGTCTTCGCCGCCCTCGGCGTCGCGACCTGGTTCCTGGCCAAGTCGATGAACCGGCAGTTCAAGAAGGTCGACTTCGTCGAGCAGCCGGAGGCCCCGAAGGAGTGAGCCGTCGGCCGGTTCCGGTGGGGCCGGCCTTCGGCGAAGCCGCCCTGCCGGGCCGTCCGGCTTCGTAGGATCGCGAACCATGACGTGGTCGTGGCACACCGTGGTGCGCAGGGCGGGGTACGGGACGGCGGTGGCGGGGGCGCTGGCGGCCGCGGTGGCGGGGCTGGGGGACCCGGGGCCGCTGATCGTCGGCTCCGGGCTGGTGGCGGTGGCGGCCGGACTGTTCCCGGTGCTGTGGGTCCCCGGACGGGTCGGGGCGGTGGGCCCCTCGGTGCTGGCCGCCGGTGCCGTCTCGCTGCTGGTGACGGCCGGCTACCGCGGTCCGGTGCCCGGCGGCATCGAGTCCTGGTGGCTGCTGGAGACCGTCGCGCTGCTCGCGCCGGCCGTCCCCGCGGTGCGCAGGCCTCCGGCGGCGGCCGCCTTCGGCTACGGCGCGCTGCTGGTCCTCGCGGTGGCGCTGGTGCCGCTGCGGATCGGAGTCTGGGCCGAACCGCCGGCCCCGCCCGCGGTGACCACCAAGCTCTGCCTGACCTCGGCGCTGCTGGCCAGCGCGGTGGTCGGGGTCGGCTGCTACCTGCGCTCGATGGACACCCGGGCCCGGGCGGCGGTGGCGGCCGAACGGCGGGCGCAGCGCCTGGACCTGGCCCGCGACCTGCACGACTTCGCCGCGCACGACGTCACCGGGGTGGTGGTGCTGGCCCAGGCCGCGCAGGTGCTGGCCCAGCAGGACCCCCGGCAGGTGGTCGAGCTGCTGGCGGGGATCGAGGCGGCCGGGCGGCAGGCGCTGGTCACCATGGACCGGACCGTGCAGGTGTTCGCGGCGGACGACGCCGATCCGGAGCCGCGTGGGCGCTTCGGGGCGGCCGCGGCGGTCGGCCGGGGCCCGGGGCGGGGGACGGGACCGGGGCGGCCGGGCGGGCCCGCCGCGCGCAGTCTGCGCCGTGACCTGAGCGAACTGCCCGCGCTGGCCGAGCGGTTCACCCGCAGCGGCTCCGCGCGGGTGCGGCTGGAGGCCCCGGCGGAGGCCGAACTGGCGGCGGTGCCGGCGGCGATCAGCGGGATCGGCTACCGGCTGGTGGTGGAGGCGCTGACCAACGTCCGGCGGCACGCGCCGACGGCCCGGGAGGTGGCGATCGAGGTCGGGCCGGGCCGGTACGGGGAGCGGCCGGCGCTGCGGGTGACGGTCACCGACGACGGGGTGCCGGGTGGGGCGGGGTCCGGCGGTTCGGAGTCCGCTGGTTCGGAGGGCGCGGGCGGTGCGGACGGTGCGGGCGGTGCGGGTGGAGTGGGGGGAGCCGGCGGGGCGTTGGGCGGGGCCGAGCGCGAGGGCGGCGGCTTCGGCCTCGTGGGCCTGCGGGAGCGGGTGGAGGCGGCCGGTGGCGAGCTGACGGCCGGGCCGGGGCCGCAGGGCGGCTGGCGGGTGGCGGCGGTGCTGCCCACGGAGGGCGTGGCGGGGCTCGGGGGCTGACCGCGGGGCCTCCGGGACTCCGGTCCTTCGGCCGTCCGGTCGCTCGTCCGCGTGGTCGCTCGTCCGGTTGGTCCGTGCGGCTTCGTGTGTCGGGCCGGAGGGGCCGGTTCGAGCCTGCCGACGGGCCGATCCAGGCCATTCGGCACATCCGGCGGCGGCCGCTGGGGCGTTCCGAACGATCAAATGGGCCGATCGGCCGATGGCGACGAGTCCGGTGGGCGGGCAAGGATGTCGGTGCGGCGATCAGGGTGCGGGGTTCACCTGGGCCGTCACGGCGGAAGAACCCCGAGCGGGGGATCGGTCTGTGATTCGCATTGCCATGTCTGCCGAGGATCTGGCTCGTGTACGAATTGCTGGGAATGTCGACCAGGAGATGGAGGCGGTGCTGGCGCTGGAGGCATGGCGCAATGGCGGGGAATTGTTCCGCCCCTGGCAGCGGGCCGTCCGCGGGCAGTTGGCGCGGCAGCCGGTGCTGGCCGAGCGGCTGCGGCTCCTTTCGGGAGCCAACGGTGGCTTCCGGGACGTACTGCGGGTGTGGGCGAATGGCCGGATCGTGTCGTCCGGTCGCGGCGCCGAGCCGGTGGTCCAGCGGGCCGATGTCGCCGCGGCGGTCCGCGAGTTCCACCGGGTCGCGCTGCAGCCCTGCTGGGCGGACGTCCGGTCCCGGCTGGAGGCGGAGCGGGACGTGCGCCGTCAGATCGCCGGCCGCGGCGGGGTGGACGCGCTGCTCGGCACGCTGCACCCGCGGATCCGCTGGAACGCCCCGGTGCTGGAGATCCCCGCCGAGCGGGACGTCGAACTCGCCCTCGACGGCCGCGGGTTGCGGCTGGCGCCGTCGCTCTTCCTGCAGGGGGCGGGGGTGGTGCTCCGGCCCCGGCGCGGGGAGTCCGGGGAGGCCCCGACGCTGCTCTTCGCGATGCGCCCGGACCGGCGCGGCCTCCCGGTCCCGGCGGGTGCGCCGGAGGCGGCGGAGCCCGCGCGTCGCGGTGGGGACGAGCCGCTGGCCGCCCTGGTCGGCCGGACCAGGGCGGCGGTCCTCCACGCGGTGCTGGACGGCTGTACCACCGGCGAGTTGGCGGGCCGGCTCGGAGTGACCGCCTCGGCGGTCAGCCAGCACGCCACCGTGCTGCGCGCGGCCGGGCTGATCGACACCCGGCGCTGCGGCAACGGCGTGCTGCACACCGTCACCCCGCTGGGGCGGGCGCTGCTGCGCGGGGAGGTCGCGTCGGGCGGGGAGGTCCGGTTCCCGGGGCGGGCTCCCGGCGCCTCGGTGACGCGGCCCCGCGGCGGGCCGAGGGCCGTCGGCGGGCGCTGCGGTGACGCCCGGGCGCTGCGGTGAGGGCCCGGGGTGCGGTGGTGGGGTCCGGGGGCCGTGCGGCAGGCCCCGGGCGGACCGGCTCAGCCGCGCTCGGCCAGGCCCGACTCCCAGGCCCAGGTGGCGATGCCGACCCGGTTGCGGGCCTTCAACTTGCGCTGGAGGTTGGCCAGGTGGGTCTTGACGGTGCTCAGCGAGATGAACAGCTCGGCGCCGATGTCGGAGTTGGTCAGCCCCTCGGCGACCAGGACGGCGATCTCCTCCTCGCGGCTCGTCAGCGGCTCGACCGGGGAGCGGTCGACCCGGCGCGGGCCGGTGAAGTGGTGCAGCAGGCGGGTGGTGATCTGCGGGCTGATCAGCGAGTCGCCGACCACCGCCGAGCGGATCGCCTCGGCCAGCAGCGCGGGCCCCGAGTGCTTGAGCAGGAAGCCGCAGGCGCCGTTGCGCAGCGCGGTGTGCACGTACTCGTCGAGGTCGAAGGTGGTCACCACCACGACCTTCACCTCCGGGGTGATGCCGGCCAGCCGGCGGGTCACCTCCAGCCCGTCCAGCTCCGGCATCCGGATGTCGACCAGCAGGACGTCCGGCCGCAGCGCGCGGACGGCCTCCAGGGCCTCCAGGCCGTCCGCGGCCTCGGCCACGACCTCCATGTCGGGCTGGGCCGCCAGGATGTGCCGGAACCCCTGGCGGACGCTCGCCTGGTCGTCAGCGATCACGACACGCGTTTTCATGGCGTCATGATCGCACGCGCTTTCCGCGGCCCCGGAAGTGAAGGCCTGGATTCCGCCTGGTATGTGCCGGATTCAGTTCCCGCTTAACACTGTTGTCACATGACGGGGCGTCCGGGAAGGATGGTTCCTGTCGGAACGGGGACGACGGAGCTTCGAAAACTCCGACGGAAACCGGAATTCGGTCCAGCGGATATTCGAAAGGGGGTGGACGGCGAAGTGGACGCGAAATACGAGTCGTATGCCATTGCCGACCCGGTGTGGTACGACGCCCTGGAGCGGTGTGACGACCGGGACTCCCGGTTCGCTCCGGGCGGGGGCGTGCTGCCCGAGGGCTGGCGCAGCCGCACCCAGGGGGTGTGGGAGGTGCTGGCACCGCCCGGCGCCCCGCAGCTGCCCGAGCAGGGCTGGAAGGTCCACGTCAGCGCCACGCCCGAGTCCGCCGCGGAGACGATCGAGACCGCCTGGCGGGTCTGCCGCCGGCTCGGGCTGCCCTGGAAGTACCTGCGCAGCCGACTGGTGGTCGCGGTGACGAACGCGAAGTACGCCGACCGCTCCGCCAGCGGCAAGGCCGTCACCGTCTACCCGCGGACGGCCGCGGAGCTGGAGGCGGTCCTCGCCGAGCTGGACGCGGCGCTGGGCGGCCGCCCCGGCCCGTACGTCCTGTCCGACCTGCGGTGGAACCAGGGCCCGGTGTCGGTGCGCTACGGCGGCTTCGCCCTGATGTGGTGCGAGCTGCCGGACGGCACCAGGGTGCCCGCGGTGAAGGACCCGGACGGCCGGCTGGTGCCGGACGCGCGGCGCCCGCGCTTCACCGTCCCGCCGTGGGCCTCGACCCCGGACTTCCTGGCCGAGCGGATCGCCGGGGCCGCCGCCGACGCGGGGGCCGGGCTCGGCCGCTACCGGGTGGTCAAGGCGCTGCACTTCTCCAACGCCGGCGGGGTCTACCTCGCCGAGGACGAGGGCGGCCGACAGGTCGTCATCAAGGAGGCCCGCCCGCACGCCGGGCTGGACGCGTCGGAGACGGACGCGGTGGCCCGGCTGCTGGTCGAGCGGGACGTCCTGGAGCGGATCGGCCACCTGCCGTTCGTGCCGGAGCTGTACGAGTACTTCACCAGCTGGGAGCACCACTACCTGGTGATGGAGTACATCCCCGGCGAGTCCTTCAGCGCCTGGCTGGGCCGGGAGTACCCGCTCACCCGGCACCGGCCGGACGCCCGGGCCCTGGCCGACTTCGCGGGGCTCGCGGTCAGCCGGCTCGCGCTGGTCGAGGAGTGCGTCGCGGCGCTGCACCGGGAGGGGATCGCCTTCGGCGACCTCCACCACCGCAACATCATGATCCGCCCGGACGGCACCGTCGCGCTGATCGACTTCGAGCTCGCGACGCCGCTGGACACCCCGCGCCGGCGTACCCTCGGCGCCCCCGGCTTCACCGACCCGGCGATCACCGACGCCCGCGAGGCCGACCTGTTCGCGCTCGGCTGCTGCCAGCTCGCCGCCCTCGTCTCGCTGACCACCCTCACCAGGCGCAACCCGGCCGTGGTCACCGGGCTGCTGGGCCTCGTCGCGGAGTCCTTCCCGACGGTGCCCGCCGGCTTCGTCGAGCGGATGACGGAGCGGCTCGCCCTCTCCCCGGAGCTGCGGCCCCACCTCGGGGCCGGGCCCGCGGCCGGCGTTCCGGCGGCGCTCACCGCAGCGGCCCTGCTGCGCGGCATCGACGCGGCGGCGACCGCGGAGCGGGAGGACCGCCTCCACCCCGGCGACGTGGCCGGGCTGCGCCCCGGCGGCGCGCTCGGGCTGGCGTACGGCTCCTCCGGCGTGCTGCTCGCCCGGCACCTGGCCGGGGCCGCGCCGGACGAGGCGCACCTGGACTGGCTCGCCGCCGCGGTGCGGCGCGCCCCGGCGGACACGCCCGCCGGGCTGTACGACGGGCTGGCCGGAGCCGGCTGGCTGTTCCACCGGCTCGGGCACCCGGACGCCCCGAACGTGGTGGACCGGCTGCTGGCCGGCCCGTTGCCCGCCTCGCTCGGCCTGTACAACGGCCTGACGGGCGTCGCCCACCTGCTGCTGGAGGCCGGCGCGACGGACGAGGCGCTCGGCCTGGCCGCCAAGGCCGCCGGGCGGATCGGCGAGGCGGGGCTGCTGGACCGGCCGGGGCTGCTGCGCGGCTGGTCCGGACCGGCGGTGCTGTTCGCCCGCTGCGCCCGGCTCACCGGGGACCCGGCCTGGGCGGAGGCCGCCGAGCGCGCCGTCCGCTGCGACCTGCGGCACGGCCGGCTGGTCGACGACATGCTCCAGACGTACAGCTCGGGCCGGCTGCTGCCGTACCTGGCGGAGGGCTCGGCCGGAGTGGCGCTCGCCGTCCTGGCCCTGCCTGACGCCCAGGCCGAAGTCCTCGGCGCCGAGCGGGTGCTGGAGGCCGCGGCCCGGGCCGGCGCGGTCCGGGTGGTCGTCCAGGGCGGGCTGTTCAACGGCCGCGCCGGCCTCGCCTACACCCTGTTCCAGGTCGCCGCCCGCCTGCCGCACTGGCGGGCCGAGGCGGAGGAGCAACTCCGGTCGGTGGAGCTGCACCTGGCCCCGTACCAGGACGGCAGCGTCCTGCACGGGGACCAGCTGATCCGGCTCTCGACCGACCTGGCCACCGGCTCCGCCGGCGCCCTGCTGGCGCTGGCCGCCGCCAAGAGCCCCGGGCAGTGCCTGCTCCCCGGCGCCCACCCCGACGACGGGTGGACGCCGGAGCGGGCCGGGCCCGGTACCCCGATCCGGCGAGACGGCGAGAGGAGGTGACTGTGATGGCCGACATCCTGGCGCTTCAGGAGCTCGACGAGGAGATCGTCGTCGACGCCCCGTTCAGCTCCATCAGCGCGTTCAGCTGCTGATCCCCGCGGCCCGGTGCCGCGTCCCGGCGGGACGGCGAGGGGAGGTGACTGTGATGGCCGACATTCTGGCGCTTCAGGAGCTCGACGAGGAGATCGTCGTCGACGCCCCGTTCAGCTCGCTCAGCTACTGGAGCTGCTGATCCCGGCAGCCCGGTGCCGTGTTCCACCGAGACGGTGAGGAGGAGGTGATTGTGATGGCCGACATTCTGGCGCTTCAGGAGCTCGACGAGGAGATCGTCGTCGACGCCCCGTTCAGCTCGTACAGCCTGTTCAGCTGCTGACCTTCGAGGTCCGGCAGTACCGGGTGACAGAAGGGGAAGGCCGCGGCACATGCGGCCTTCCCCAACTCTGCATCCTATTTACCGTTTTGGGGTGAGATAACCGTGGCCGTGGCATCGGAACCGACGACCCGACCGAGTGGACCGCTCGGCGGGCTGCGACTGTGCGTCGCCGAGGTACGGGCGTACCCGGGGCGGGTCATAGGTGTCGCGGTCGCCTGCGCGCTCACCGCCACCGGGGTGGGCGCCTGCCTGGTGCTGCTCGCGGCGGTCAGCGGCCCGTCCTACCCGGAGGGGTCGGCGGCCCGCGCGGCGGCCACCGACGCGCAGAGCCTGCTCGGCCTGCTGCTGACGCTGCTGCTGATGTCGGCGGTGCTGGTGACGGGGTCGACGGTCGCGCTCTGGACCAACCAGCGGCTCGGGCAGTTCGCCGTGCTGCGCGCCCTCGGGGTGACGGCCGGCCGGCTGCGTTCCCTGGTCGTCGCCGACGTCGCGCTGGTCGCCCTCCTCCCCTCCGCCGCCGCCGCGGTGGCCGGGACGGTCCCGGCCGCCGGGTTCGGCCGCCGGATGCTGATCGAGCGCGAGCTGTTCCCCGCCGCGGTCGACCTGCCCCCCGCCGGGCAGTCCTGGGCGATCGCGGCCGGCGCCTGCCTCGGCACCTGCGCGGTCGCGGTGCTGGCCGCGCTGGCCAGCGTGCTGGCGGCCGGCCGGGTGCAGCCGATCGACCTGCTCAAGGACCAGTCCCTGGCCCTGGCCCCGCCCCGCCGCAACGCCGGCCGGCTGGTGGCGGGCATCGCCATGGCCCTCCTGCTCTGCGGGCCGGTCCTGGCCCTGATGGTCGTGATGGACATGCCGCCGGTGCTCCAGGGCGCGCTGGTACTGGCCCTGGCCATGTCCGTCATCCCCACGCTCGCGGTGCTCGCACCCTGGTTCGTGCCGCTGCTCGTCGGGCCCTGCTGCGCACTGCTGGGGCTGCTGGACCGGAAGGCCGGCCGGATCGCCGCCGCCGGGCTGCGGGCCGCGCCCGCCCGGACGGCCGCGATCGCGGTGCCCGTCCTGCTGGCCGTCGGCACCGTGGTCTGCCTGCTCGGCTCGGGGGCGACCATCGGCGCCGCCGTGCAGCAGCAGACCGAACAGGCGCTGCGGGCCGACGCGGTGGTGACGGCCGAGCCGGGCAGCCGCCTGCCCGCCCGGCCCGCCGGCCTGCCCGGCGGCACCGCCGTCGCGCCGATCGCCACCAAGGTGACCGCGCCGCCCAGCCTCTTCGACGACAAGCCCAAGCCCACCCGCGCCTGGGGCGTCGACGGAGCGGCCCTGCGGAGCGTCCTGGACCTCGGTGAACAGCAGGGCCGACTGGACGAGTTGGCGCCCGGCACGTTCGCCGCCGGCAGCACCGAGGCCACCTCGCACCACTGGAAGCTCGGCCAGGACGTCACCTTCACGCTCGCCGACGGCCAACAGGCGCAGCTGCGGCTCGTCGCCGTCTACCAGCGGGACCTGGCCTTCCCCTCGTACGTCCTCCCCGCGGACCTCGCGCTCGCCCACACCCCGGCCCCGTACGCCGACCAGGTGCTGCTCGGCGGCGACCCGGGCGGCTGGGAGCTCCGGCCCGGTCAGCGGCTGGCCACGCGGGCCGACCACCTGGCCCACCTGCGGCCGCGCAGCGCGCAGGACGACATGGCCTCCCGGCTGATCGTCGCCGTGGTGGGCGGCTACGCCCTGCTCGCCGTCGCCAACACCTGCGCCATCGCCCAGCGGGACCGCCGCTCCCAGCGCGCCCACCTGCGGGCCCTCGGCCTCGGCCGCGGGCAGCTGCTGCGCTGCGTGGTGTACGAGGTGCTGGCCTCGGCGCTGGTCGGGACGGCCCTGGCGGTGGTGACGGCCGGGATCTGCCTGGTGCCGCTGGCCCGGGCGGTCGGCCAGGGGCTGCCCGCCCTGGACGTGCCGTGGACGGTCGGCGTCCTGCTCGGGGTGCTGGTCGCCACGGCCCTCCCGGCGGCGCTGGCGGCCCGTCCGCTGCGCGGGATCCAGCGCCAGTTCGCGACGGGGTCGGCGTGAGCGCGGCGGTCGGCGGGCGGCTGGGTCGGTCGTTCTGGCTGCTCTACTGCGGCGAGTCCGCCTCGGCCCTCGGGACGGCGGCCTCGGTGATCGCCCTCCCGGTGGTCGCGCTGCGGGCCGGCGGTGACATCCGGCAGGCCGGGCTGGCCGGCACGGCGCTCTCCGTCGGGGTGCTGCTCGCCCGGCTGCCGGCCGGCGTCCTCGCCGACCGCCGCGAGCGCCGGACGATGCTGCTGCTCGGCAACGCGGCCGGCTCGGTCGTGCTCGCCGCGCTGGCGCTGTCGGCCGCCGGCGGCGCGCCACCGCTGGGGGCGGTGCTGGTCGCGGCCCTGCTGCTCGGCGCGGTGGGCAGCACCCTGGCGCCGGTCGAGAACGTGGTGGTGCGCTCCTTCGTGCGGCCCGAGCAACTCCCGCGCGCGGTCGGCCTGTTGCAGAGCCGGGCGGCCGTCGCGGCGACCGCCGGTCCGCTGGCCGGCGGCGCGCTGCTGACCGTCCACCCGTCCTGGGTGTTCGCCGTCGACGCCGCCAGCTACCTGGCGGCCGTCTGCTGCGTGGCGCTGCTGCCGAAGGGGCTGCGGCAGCCCCCCGAGGGCGGCCAGGCCGGGCCGGCAGGCCGGGCCGCGCTGGTCGAGGGCGTCCGGTTCATCTGGCGGGTCCCTTTCCTGCGGTACGCGGTGGTCAACGCGGCCGTGCTCAACCTGGTGTTCAACGGCCTGCTGATCGTGGTGGTCGCCTCGGGCGGGGACACCGTGGACATCGGGGTGCTGACGGCGGCCCTGGGCACCGGCGCGCTGGCCGGATCGCTGCTCGCCCCGGCCCTGGCCCGGCGGATGCCGCCCTCCCGGGGCATCGCCCTCGGCACCGCCGTGGTCGCGCTCGCCCTGCCCGGCTACACCGCGGCGCAGGGCCACTGGGCGGCGGTCCTGCCGCTCGCCCTCGCCGCGGCCGCCGGGCCGGTGGTCACCGTACTGATCGCGGTCACCCAGATGGAGGTGACCCCGCCGGGCCTGCAGGGCCGGGTGCACAGCGGCATCGGCTTCCTCGCCCAACTCGTCGCGCCGGCCGGGCCGACGCTGGCGGGCCTGTGCGCCCACGCCTTCGGACTGACCGGCACGGTGGCCGGCGCGTCGGTGCTCGTGGCGCTCCTCGCCGCCGTCGGGGTCGCCGCCACCGCGGGCCGCCCCGGCGGCCGTCCCGCCGACCCGACCGGGGCCGGGGGCGCCCCGGAACGACGCGCCGACAACCCTGCGGAGGCCGTCCGTGGCTGACCTCGACCACCGGGTGGCGCACCTCGCGCCGGCGGACCCGTACCGCTGGCTGGAGGATGCGGACGCCCCGCGCACCCGGGCCTGGCTCGCCGAGCAGCGGCGCCGGCTGTCCGTCCGCCCGCAGCGCTCCGACGAGCCCGCCTGGGCCGCCCTGCTCGACCGGGTGGAGCGGGAGGCCCCCGACCGGACGCCCACTCCGCCGGCCGAGGCCGGCGGGGTGCTCTTCCGCCACGAACGCGGCCCGGACGGCGACCTCCTGACCGTCCGGCACCCCGACGGCACCCGCCGGACGCCGACCGAGGGCGTCATCGGCCGCGGCGACCGGATCGCCGGCTGGCAGCCGGAGCCGCGGGGCAGGTTCGTCGCCGTCCAACTGCACCGGGACGGCGCGGAGAACGGCGGTCTGCACCTGCTCCCGACCGGTCCGGGCGAGCGGCCCCGCCACCTGCCCGACGCGGCGCCGTACGCGACCCTCGCCTTCACCGGCGAGGCGCTGGTGTACACCGCCGGCACCCGCACCGAGCACACCCTGGTGGCCCGGCACTTCGGTGACGGCCCCGCCCGGCGGCTCGCCCTGCCGGTGTCCGGTCCGGTCCGGCTCACCCTGCACGGCGGGCCCGGCGGGAACCTGCTGCTGCGCACCCGCCCGCAGCCGTCCGGCCCGGTGCGCTGGTGGGTCACCCGGTGGACCGGCCGGACGGTGCCCGACTGGCAGCCGCTCGACCTCGACGGCCGGCGGGTCACCGCGCTGGACCTGAACGAGACCGTCTGCTTCCTCGCCTCCGACGAGCTGCTCGCGCTGGACCTGGACGAGCTGTCGCCGAGCGCCTGCAGCTGCGGGTACGACATCGGGATGCTGATCCGGGCCGCGGGCGCGATCTCCCGGTAGAGCGCGTCGGTGGCCGCCC
>NZ_JBEXJK010000069.1:0-26862 GCF_040609095.1 Kitasatospora sp. NPDC004799 | reverse complement strand
CGCAAGCCCCTCCGCTCGCGCTAAGGCCCTTCCGGCGTTTCCGGGCCGAACACCCGAGGGACCCGAACAGATCCAGGGCCCCGGCGAACCGGGCCGCCCGCCGGAGCGGACGGCCCGGCCGCGCTCAGCGTCCGCGCAGCGCCCGGTACCGGGCGACCAGCTCGGCGGTGGAGCTGTCCAGCTGCTCGGTGCCCTCGCCGGTGAGCAGCACCGGCTCGATCCGCTTGGCGAGCACCTTGCCCAGCTCGACGCCCCACTGGTCGAAGGAGTCGATGTTCCAGACCGCGCCCTGGACGAACACCTTGTGCTCGTACAGCGCGACCAGCTGGCCGAGCACCGACGGGGTCAGCGCGCCGGCCAGGATGGTGGTGGTCGGGTGGTTGCCCTTGAAGGTCTTGTGCGGGACGAGCTCGGCGGGCACGCCCTCGGCCACGACCTCCTCCGGCGTCTTGCCGAAGGCCAGCGCCTGGGTCTGGGCGAAGAAGTTGGCCAGCAGCAGGTCGTGCTGGGCGACCAGGCCGGGGAGCAGGTCGGCGACCGGCTCGGCGAAGCCGATGAAGTCGGCCGGGATGACCTTGGTGCCCTGGTGCAGCAGCTGGTAGTAGGCGTGCTGGCCGTTGGTGCCGGGGGTGCCCCAGACCACCGGGCCGGTCTGCCAGTCCACCGGGGTGCCGTCGCGGGTCACCGACTTGCCGTTGGACTCCATGTCCAGCTGCTGGAGGTAGGCGGTGAACTTGGACAGGTAGTGCGAGTAGGGCAGCACCGCGTGTGCCTGGGCGTCGAAGAACGCGCCGTACCAGACGCCGAGCAGGCCGAGCAGCAGCGGGACGTTCTCCTCCGCCGGGGCGGTGCGGAAGTGCTCGTCGACCAGGTGGAAGCCGTCCAGCATCTCGCGGAAGGCGTCCGGGCCGATCGCGATCATCAGCGAGAGGCCGATCGCCGAGTCGTAGGAGTAGCGGCCGCCGACCCAGTCCCAGAACTCGAACATGTTGGCGGTGTCGATGCCGAAGTCCTGCACGCCCTGGGCGTTGGTGGACAGCGCGACGAAGTGCTTGGCCACCGCCTCGGTGCCGGCGCCCAGGCCGCCGAGCAGCCAGTCCCGGGCGGAGACCGCGTTGGTGATGGTCTCGATGGTGGTGAAGGTCTTCGAGGCGACGATGAACAGCGTCTCGGCCGGGTCGAGGTCGCGGACCGCCTCGTGCAGGTCGGCGCCGTCCACGTTGGAGACGAAGCGGACGTCGAGGTCGCGCTTGGTGAACGAGCGGAGCACCTCGTAGGCCATCGCCGGGCCGAGGTCGGAGCCCCCGATGCCGATGTTGACGACGGTGCGGATCGGCTTGCCCGTGTGGCCCTTCCACTCGCCGCTGCGGACCCGGTCGGCGAAGGCGGCCATCCGGTCGAGGACGGCGTGCACCGCGGGCACCACGTTCTCGCCGTCGACCTCGATCACGGCGCCGCGCGGGGCGCGCAGCGCGGTGTGCAGGACCGCCCGGTGCTCGGTGTTGTTGATCTTCTCGCCGCGGAACATCGCTTCCCGCAGCTCGGCGACGCCGGTGGCGGCGGCCAGCTCGCGCAGCAGCTCCAGCGTCTCGTCGGTGACCAGGTGCTTGGCGTAGTCCACGTGCAGGTCGCCGACCTGCAGGGTGAGGCGGCGGCCGCGCTCCGGGTCGGCGGCGAACAGGTCACGCAGGTGGGTGTCGCCCAGTTCGGCCCGGTGCTTGGCCAGGGCGGCCCACTGCGGGGTGCGGTCCAGCGGGGTGCGGGCGTCGGCGCGGGTCTCCGACATCGGTGGGTCCTCGATTCATCTGGGTGCAGAAACCGGCAGGGCCAGGCGTGAGGGTCGCCGAGGTCGTGCGGGTACTGGTGGTGTGCCGACTCCGTTGGCGGCCTGCCCGGGTTCAGCCTATGCAACCCCGGAGCAGGTCCCGGACATTCCGCCCCGTGGGCGCGGACGGTCCGTCACTTCCGCTCGGACCGCAGGTCGAGTCCGCGCAGCACCTGGTCGACCAGCTCCGGATCGGCGCCGAGCTCGCTGCGGGCGGCGAGCATCTCGCGCCGGGAGGCGGCGATCATCTCCTGCTCGACGTCCCGGGCGGCCCGCCACTGGGCCATCCGCAGCTTGGCCTCGGCGGCCTCCTCCTCGGCGTAGTTCTCCGGGCAGAGCCGGGCCAGCCGGTCGTGCTGACGGTCCCGCAGCCGGTCGGCGACCTCGGCGGGCAGCCGGTCCTGCTCCTCCAGCTCGCCGAGCCGCCGGAGCCCGGCCTTGGCGGCCCGCCACCAGAGCCGGCGCACGGCCTGCTCGTGCTTGTCCTGGTCGATGTCCAGCTCGAACCGCTTGGCCAGCCAGGGCAGGGTCAGGCCCTGCACCAGCAGGGTGAAGAGCACCACGCTGAAGGCGATGAAGACCAGTCGGCCGCGCTCGGGGAAGTCCTCGCCGGAGTGCAGGGTGAGCGGGATGGCGAGCGCCAGGGCGACGGTGGCCACGCCGCGCATGCCGGACCACCAGAGGATCACGCTCTCCTTCCAGCTGAACGGCGTGTCCTCGTCGTCGCCGGACCGCAGCTTCTTCGACAGCCAGCCGGCCGGCAGCAGCCAGAGCAGCCGGACCAGCACGACCACCGCGATGACCACGGCGGCGTCGCCGAGGAAGCCGGTCCAGCCGTTGCCGGCCTCCTTGAGCACGGTGGCCAGCTCCAGGCCGATCAGGCCGAAGGCGACGCCGGTGATCAGGATCTCGACCACCTCCCAGAAGGCGTTGCCGACCAGGCGGTAGGAGACGGCGTCCGCGTCGGAGGCCCGCTCGGCGAGGTAGAGCGCGCAGACCACGACCGCGAGCACGCCGGAGCCGTGGATCTCCTCGGCCAGCGAGTAGGCGGCGAAGGGCACCAGCAGGTTGAGCGCGACCTGCTGGGTCGGGTCGTCCAGGCGCTCGGCGAGCTTGGTGTTGACCCAGCCGAGCGCGACGCCGACCACCACGGCCAGCACCGCGGACAGCACGAAGCGCAGCACCGCGTGGCCGGCCGAGAAGTCGCCGCTGACCATCGCCTCGATGGACAGCGAGTAGATGACGATCGCGGTGACGTCGTTGAACAGCCCCTCGCTCTCCAGGATCGCCACCAGGCGGCGGGGCAGCCCGACGCTGCCGGCCACCGCGACGGCGGCGACCGGGTCGGGCGGGGAGACCAGCGCGCCGACCGCGATGGCGGCGGCCAGCGGCAGGGCCGGCAGCAGCCAGTGCACGGTGCCGGCCACGGCGACCGTGGTGACCACCACCAGGGCGACCGCCAGCAGCAGGATCGAGCGGGCGTTGGCCTTGAAGTAGCGCACCGAGGAACGTCGGGCCACCGCGAAGATCAGCGGCGGCAGGACCAGCGGGAGGATCAGCTCGGGCTCGATGGTGACGTCCGGGATCTGCGGGACGAGCGCCATCACGATGCCGAGCAGGGTCATCAGCACCGGTTGCGGTACTCCGGTCTTCCGCCCGAGCGGCATGGTCACCACGGAGGCGAGCAGCACCAGGAAGAACAGGGGCAGCTGGCCCACGGGAAGGTTCCTCTCGACGACGGTCGGCTGAGCGCCGTCCAGGATAAATCTGACAATGCGCCCATCGGTGTCGACACGCTGAACAACGGCTTGACCTCAAGCGCACTTCAGGTCCGAGGATCGTCGGCACCGGAAGGATCACGAGGATCAGGGGTTCGAACGGGTCCGGGCGGAATCCGAACGGATGCCGTCCGGGTTCGATCGGGTCCGACCGGGTCCGAGCAGGATCGAGAAGGGGTGGGAACAGGCATGAAGGCGGTCACCGTGACGGGGAACGGCGGTCCGGAGGTCCTGCGGGTCGCGGAGGTGCCCGACCCGGAGCCCGGGCCGGGCGAGGTGCGGGTCCGGGTGTACGCGGCGGGGGTGCAGCCGGTGGACCTCGCGATCCGCGAGGGCTTCCGTCCGCCGGGGCTGGCGGTCGAGCCGCCGTTCGTCCTCGGCAACGAGTTCGCCGGGGTGGTGGACGCCCTCGGCCCGGACGCCGGCCACTGGCGGGTCGGGGACGAGGTGCTGGGCTTCCGGGTGCTGGGCTGCCAAGCCGACCGGGTCACCGTGGACGCCGACCGGCTGGTGGCGAAGCCCGCCGGGATGCCGTGGGAGCACGCCGGCTCGCTCTCCGCCTCCGGCCAGACCGCGCACCTGGCGCTCATGCAGCTGGGCGTCGGCCCGGGCGACACCGTGCTGGTGCACGGCGCCGCGGGCGGGGTCGGCACCGTCGCCGTCCAGCTGGCCCGGGCCTGGGGCGCCACGGTGATCGGCACCGCGAGCGAGCGCAACCACGGGTACCTGCGGGAGCTGGGCGCGGTGCCGGTCGTGTACGGCGAGGGGCTGGTCGAGCGGGTCCGGGCGGTGGCGCCGCAGGGGGTGACCGCGGCCTTCGACGCCGCCGGGCGGGGCGCCCTGGAGGCCTCCGTCGAGCTGGTCGCCGACCGGAACCGGATCGGCACCGTGGTCGACTATCCGGGCGCCGAGCGGCTGGGCGTCCGGGGGCTGCGCGGCGAGCGGACGGCCGGGAGGCTGGCCGAGCTGGTGGAGCTCTGGGAGGCCGGCGGGCTGCGGCTGGAGGTCGAGGACGCGTTCCCGATCGAGCGGGTCGCCCAGGCCCACCGGTTGGTCGCCGCCGGGCACGTCCGGGGCAAGGTGGTGCTGACCATGTGAGCGCACCGGGCTCCCCGGCCCGGGCCGATTGTGAGTTTCGGCTGCTGACCAGGTAATGTTCTCCACGTCAGCAGGCGCCGCTAGCTCAGTTGGTTAGAGCAGCTGACTCTTAATCAGCGGGTCCGGGGTTCGAGTCCCTGGCGGCGCACAGACAGCCGGAAGGCCCTTCGCGAGAGCGGAGGGCCTTCCGGCGTTTCCAGCCTTTCCGGCCTTTCCCGCGTCCTGGCCTTCCGACGGCCTGGCGTACGCCTCCCGTGGATGGCAGGAAAGGTGGGAAGCAGGTCATTGCTGCCACCACGGCCCGCTGACAGGCTGGTCGCATGACAGGACGCAGCGTGCTCGTCGTCCTCTACGACGGCGTGCAGAGCCTCGACGTGACCGGGCCGGTGGAGGTGTTCACCGGAGCGTGCGCCGCCTCCGGGCGGCCGGACGCGTACCGGGTGACCACCGCCGCACCGGGCGGCGGTCCGGTGCGGGCCTCCAGCGGACTGCGGCTGCTCCCGGACGCCGACCTCGCCGACGCCGGGCCGGTGCACACCCTGCTGGTTCCCGGCGGGGAGGGCACCCGGCACCGGGACCCGGCCCTGGTGACCCGGATCCGGGACCTGGCCGGACGGGCCGAGCGGGTGGTGTCGGTGTGCACCGGGGCCTTCCTGCTCGCCGAGGCCGGGCTGCTGTCCGGGCGCCGGGCGACCACCCACTGGGCGCACTGCGAGGCGCTGGCCCGGCGGCACCCGGACGTCGAGGTGGTCCCGGACCCGATCCACGTCCGGGACGGGCGGATCGCCACCTCGGCCGGGGTCACCGCCGGGATCGACCTGGCACTGGCCCTGGTGGAGGAGG
This sequence comes from Kitasatospora sp. NPDC004799, assembly GCF_040609095.1. Lineage (NCBI taxonomy): Bacteria > Bacillati > Actinomycetota > Actinomycetes > Kitasatosporales > Streptomycetaceae > Kitasatospora > Kitasatospora sp. NPDC004799. The sequence goes on along the minus strand of NZ_JBEXJK010000069.1, from coordinate 21,318 downwards.
ACCTCGGACGCGAGACGGCCCTGGTGGTCGCCCGCCACCTGGTGGTCTTCCTGCGCCGGCCGGGCAACCAGGCCCAGTTCAGCGCCCAGCTGGCCGCCCAGGTGGCGGCCCGGCAGCCGCTGCGCGAGGTGCAGCGGTGGATCGCCGAGCACCCGGAGGCCGACCTCTCGGTCGGGGAGCTGGCCCGCCGGGCGGCGCTGTCGCCGCGGCACTTCGCCCGCGCCTTCGCCGCCGAGGTCGGGGTGCCCCCGGGCCGGTACGTGGACGGGGTCCGGCTGGAGGCCGCCCGGCGACTGCTGGAGGACACCGAGGACGGCGTCGAGGAGATCGCCCGTCACTGCGGCTACGGCACCCCGGAGGCGATGCGGCGCGCCTTCGTCCGGGCCCTGGCCGCCCCGCCCGCCGAGTACCGACGCCGCTTCCGACCCGAACCCACCGGAGGACCCTGATGCGCATCGCCATCCTGCTCTACCCCGAGTTCACCACCCTGGACGCGGTCGGCCCGTACGAGGTGCTGTCCCGGATCCCCGGCGCCGAGGTGGTGTTCACCGCCGCCGAACGGGGGCCGGTGCGCAACGACGTCGGCAGCCTGGCGGTCACCGCGGACGCCGCCCTGGACGAGGTGGACTCGGCCGACCTGCTGCTGGTGCCCGGCGGGCCCGGGACGCAGGCCCAGCTGACGAACCCGGCCGTGCTCGACTGGCTGCGCCGCGTGGACGCGACCACCACCTGGACCACCTCGGTCTGCACCGGCTCGCTGATCCTGGGCGCCGCCGGGCTGCTCAAGGGCCGCCGGGCCACCACCCACTGGAGCGTCCTGGACCGGCTGGCCGAGTACGGGGCGGAGCCGACCGGGACCGAGCGGGTCGTCATCGACGGCAAGTACGCCGTCGCCGCCGGGGTCTCGGCCGGCATCGACCTCGCGCTGACGCTGGCCGGCCGGATCACCGGGGACACCACCGCCCAGGCGATCCAGCTGCTGATCGAGTACGACCCGCAGCCGCCGTACGCGTCGGGCTCCCTGGCGAAGGCGTCCCCCGAGGTGGTCGAGGCGGTGAAGCGGGAGCTGGCCCGCTAGGACCCGGACGGGCCCTGGCCGCGCACCGGGGGGAAGGCGTGGCGGCGGGCGGCGGTGGCCACGGCGAGGACGGGGAGCATCAGCGCGAGCACCGTCCAGGGCAGCGCACCGGTGCCCAGGCCGCTCAGGACCAGGCCGCCGACCACGCCCCCGCCCGCCATCGCCGCGTTCCACAGGGTCACCAGGACGGCCTGGGCGGCGTCCGCCCGCTCCCCGCCCGCGTCGCCGAGGGCGGTCTGGAGCAGGGTCGGGGCGCCGCCCCAGCCCAGGCCCCAGAACAGCGCCGCGACGTACACCAGCGGCGCGTTGCCGGACCACAGGGCGAGGACGGCCGCGGTCAGCGCGACCAGCAGCGCGCCGCCGATCGTCAGCTGCCGCAGCCGGCGGTGGATGTGGGCTCCGATCAGCCAGACGCTCCCCAGCGAGGCCAGCCCGAAGACCAGCAGCACGGTGCCGGTGGCGTCGCCGAGGCCGGCCCGGTCCAGGAAGGGCGCGATGTAGGTGAACAGGATGGTGTGCGCGAGCACGTAGAGCACCGTCACGGTGAGCACCGGCCGTACGCCGGGCACGGTGAGCGCGTCCCGGACCGGTACCCGCTCACCGGCCGACTGCCCCGGCTGGTCGGGCAGCAGCGCCGCGATCCAGCCGATCACGCCGACCGCCAGTGCCGTCATGGCCAGGAAGGGCACCCACCAGGCGAGCACCTGCCCGAGGAAGGTGCCGACCGGCACTCCCAGCGACAGCGCCACCGGCACCCCGGCCATCGCCACCGCCATCGCCCGGCCCTGCTGCTCGACCGGCACCAGCCGACGCGCGTACCCCGCCAGCAGGGCCCAGGCGAGGCCGGCCGCGACGCCCGCGAGGAAGCGGGCCGCCAGCGTGAGCGGGTAGCTGGTGGAGGCCGCGGTGACGGTGTTCGCCACCGCGAAGCCCGCCATCGCGGTGAGCAGCAGCCGCTTGCGGCCCCAGCCGGCGGTGGCCGCGCTGAGCGGGATCGCGGTGACGGCGGAGCCGATCGCGTAGACGGTGACGGTCTGCCCGGCCGCGGACTCGCTGACGCCGAGCGCCTCGCTCATCCCGGGCAGCACGCCGGCGGGCAGGTTCTCGGTGAGACCGGTGACGAAGACGGCGGTGGCCAGGGCGAGCAGGGCCGACAGGGGGAAGGGCTTGGGGGGTACCGGGGTCGGGAGCTGTGTGGTCGCCATGGGGACCATGCTTGGACCTCACACCGGTGTCAGGTTCAAGCACGGCCCCGCGGGCGGTCGGGCCTCCGAGCCGTCGGGCCGTCGGGCCGTCGGGCCGTCGGGCCGTCGGGCCTCAGGTTCAGCGGCCGAAGTAGCCGTTGAAGTTCCTGGAGAACTCCTGGCCGCCGAACCGGTCCCAGTTGATCGACCAGGTCATCAGCCCGCGCAGGTTCGGCTGCGCGCCCGAACGCGGCACGTACGTCCCGCAGTTGGCCAGCTTGGTGAGGCAGTCCAGCGCCTTGTTCACCTCGGCCGGGGCGACGTACCCGTTGCCCGCGTTGGTGGTGGCCGGCATGCCGATGGCGACCTTGGAGGCGGGCAGCGCCGGGAACACGTTGTTGGCGTTGCCCGCCACCGGGAAGCCCTTGAGCAGCATGTCGGTCATCGCGACGTGGAAGTCGGCGCCGCCCATCGAGTGGTACTGGTTGTCCAGGCCCATGATGGAGCCGGAGTTGTAGTCCTGGACGTGCAGCAGGGTCAGGTCGTCGCGCAGCGCGTGGATGACCGGCAGGTACGCCCCGGCGCGCGGGTCCTGGCCGCCCCAGGGGCCGGATCCGTAGTACTGGTAGCCGAGTTGGACGAAGAAGGTCTCCGGCGCCATGGTCAGCACGAAGCCCTGGCCGTACTTGGCCTTGAGGGTCTTCAGCGCGGAGATCAGGTTGACGATGACCGGGCTGGTCGGGTTCCTGAAGTCGGTGTCACCGGTGTTGAGGGAGAGCGAGTGCCCCTCGAAGTCGACGTCCAGGCCGTCCAGGCCCCACTTGTCGATGATCGCCGAGACCGAGGCGACGAAGGCGTCCCGGGCGGCGGTGCTGGTCAGCTGGACCTGGCCGTTCTGGCCGCCGATCGAGATCAGCACCTTCTTGCCCTGGGCGCGCTTGGCGGCGATGGCGGCCTTGAACTCCTCGTCCGACTCGACGCCCGGGCACTCGGCGGCCGGGCAGCGGTTGAAGCGGATGTCGCCGGAGGTGACGGACGTCGGCTCGCCGAAGGACAGGTTGATGAAGTCCCAGGAGTTCGGGACGTCGGCCATCCGGGTGTACCCGGCGCCGTTGGCGAAGCTCGCGTGCAGGTAGCCGACCAGGGCGTGGCTGCCGGCCGGCGGGTTGGTGGGCGTGCCCGTCGGCGTCCCGGTCGGGGTGCCCGTGGGCGTCCCGGTCGGGGTCGCGGTCGGCGAGGCGGTGGCGGTGGGCGAGGCGGTGGCCGTGGGCGTGGGCGTCGGGCTGGGCGCGCCCGGTCCGTCCAGCGAGACGTCGTCCGCGTAGTAGGTGCCCTGGCCGTACCAGCCGTGGGTGTAGACGGTGGCGCTGGTCTGGTTCGCACCGGTGGTGAAGCTGAGGCTGAGCTTCTGGTAGGAGCCGCCGGTGCCCGGCGTCCAGGTGCTCGGACCGCCGCCGTCCACGCCCAGGTAGACGTACGAGCCGTTGACGAAGGCGCTGAGCGTGTAGGTGGTGTTCGGGGCGACGGTGACGGTCTGGGCGCACTGCGCGGTGTCGCCGGCCGTGGCGGCCGCGGCGAGCGCGCGCCCGCCGCTGTGCACCGGGGCGGTGACGACGCTGCCGGAGCCGGCGGCACAGCTCCAGGGGCCGAGCGAGCCGGACTCGAAGCCGCCGTTGACCAGGAACTCGCCGGCCGAGGCGGCGGGCGCCAGGCCCAGCGTGACACCGACCAGGGCGGCCGCGGCGACGGCGGAGGCGGTGCCGGCGGCGAGCGCGGCACGACGGTGGGCGGGTAGGGATCTGCGCATGCGGGTGCTCCTGCGATGGCGCGGTCGTGGGGGACGTCCGAGGGCACGCCGGAGCACGCGCCAGTGGGGGGAACGGCCCGGCCTGGCACCCAAGTTGGACTAGACCACTGAAGTGGATCCGGCCGCACGGTGTCAATGGTCCAGACCGGTTCGCGCCCCCGGAGGTGAGCGGGTGGGACCCGTCCTCCGGTTGCTGGCGGTGACACCCCGTCGAAGGATGGAGGGGTGACCCCGCCCGGCTACCTCCGCCACCCCCACCTGCACGGCGGCCTGCTCACCTTCACCGCCGAGGACGACGTCTGGGTCGCCCCGCTGGACCCCGGCGGCGCCGCCACCGGCCGCGCCTGGCGGGTCGGCTGCGACCGCACCCGGGTCAGCCACCCCCGCTTCTCCCCCGACGGCACCACCCTCGCCTGGACCAGCTGGCTCGCCCTGACCCCCGAGGTGTGGACCGCCCCGGTCGAGGGCGGCCAGGCGACCCGGCTCAGCTTCTGGGGCAGCCAGGACACCCGGGTGCGCGGCTGGCTGCCGGACGGCGAGGTGCTGGCCGTCACCTCCTACCACGAGCCCTTCGGCCACTACACCTGGGCGCACGCGCTGCCGCCGGACGGCTCCCCGAGCCGCCGGATGCCCTGGGGGCCGGTCGGCGACGCCCAGATGAGCCGCGAGCGGACCGTCCTGCTCACCGGCACCGCCCCGCACGAGCCGGCCGCCTGGAAGCGCTACCGGGGCGGCGCCACCGGCCGGCTCTGGGTGGACGGCGAGCGGATCCTGGCCGGGCACACCGGGCACCTCGCCGCACCGATGCCGGTCGGCGGGCGGATCGCCTTCCTCTCCGACCACGAGGGCATCGGCAACGTCTACTCCTGCCGCCCGGACGGCACCGACCTGCGCCGGCACACCGACCACGCCTCCTACTACGCCCGCGAGGCCGCCACCGACGGCACCCGGATCGTCTACCAGCACGCCGGCGACCTCTGGCTGCTGGACGGCCTGGACGCCCCCGCCCCGCGCCGGCTGCACGTCCCGCTCGGCGGCGCCCGGGCCGGCCGCCGCCCGTACCAGGTCAACGCCGCGAGCCAGGTCAAGGACCTCGCCTGCGACCAGACCGGCCGGGCCGGGGTGGTCACCGTGCGCGGCAGCCAGTACTGGCTCACCCACAAGGACGGCCCGGCCCGCGTGCTCGCCGACACCCCCGGGGTGCGCACCCGGCTGCCGGTGGTGCTCGGGCACACCGGCGAGGCGGCCTGGATCACCGACGCCGAGGGCGCCGACGCGATCGAGGTGGTGCCGCTGCCCGGGCACGCCGAAGCGCCGGGCCACCCCGGGGCGGAGAAGCACCGCCACCGGGTGCTCGCCGCCGGGCGGATCGGCCGCGTCCTGGAGCTCACCGCCTCCCCCGACGGCGGCCGGCTCGCCGCCACCACCTCGGACGGACGGCTGCTGCTGGTCTCCGCCGCCGACGGCGAGGTGCGCGAACTGGCCGCCTCCGGCTACGGGCCGGTCTCCAGCGCCCGCTTCTCCCCCGACTCGCACTGGATCGCCTGGTCCGAGCCGGTCGCCGGGCGCTCGCTGCGCCGCATCCGGCTCACCCGTGCCGACGCGCCCGCCGCGACCACCGACGTCACCGACGGCCGGTTCGAGGACGAGCAGCCGGTGTTCACCCGGGACGGGCTCTACCTGGTCTTCCTGTCCTGGCGCGGCTTCGACCCGGTCCACGACGTGCACACCGGCGACCTCTCCTTCCCGCTCGGCTGCCGCCCGTACCTCGTCCCGCTCGCCGCCGACACCCCCTCGCCGTTCGCCGCCCCGGCCGAGGACGGCGCCCCGCGCGGCGACGGCGGCGGCGACGGCACCGTCCGGGTCGACCCGGAGGGCATCGGCGAGCGGCTGCTGCAGTTCCCGGTGATCGCCTCCAAGTACTCGGCCACCGACGCGGTGCGCGGCGGCCTGGTCTGGCTGCGCTGGCCGATCTCCGGCACCCTCGGCCAGACCTTCGCCAGCCCGGAGGACACCTCGGGGCGCCCCTCACTGGAGCACTTCGACCTGGCCCGGGGCACCCGCAGCACGCTGGTCGACAAGCTGGACGGCTACGCCGTCTCCGGGGACGGCGGCTCGATCGCGGTCTACTCGGCCGGGACGCTGCGGGTGGTCCCGGTCACCGCCCCCGCCGCCGGCACCACCGTCGACCTGCGCCGGATCACCCACACCGTGCACCCGGCCGCCGAATGGCGCCAGGCCTACCACGAGGCCGCCCGGATCGTCCGCGACCAGTTCTGGGACGAGCGGATGTCCGGCCTGGACTGGCCCGCGCTGGTCGCCCAGTACGAGCCGCTGCTGGACCGGGTCTGCTCCCCCGACGACTTCGCCGACCTGCTGCGCGAACTGCTCGGCGAACTCGGCACCTCGCACGCCTACGTCACCCCCTCCCGGCGCGCCGAGGGCCCCACGCTCGCCCAGCAGCCGCTCGGCCTGCTCGGCGCCAACGCCCACCGCTCCCCCGACGGCCGCTGGCTGGTCCGCCGGGTGCTGCCCGGCGAGACCTCCGACCCGCGCGCCCGCGCCCCGCTGGCCGCCCAGGGCGTCCGGGACGGCGACGAGGTCCTGGAGGTCGGCGGCCGCCCGGTGGACCCGCGGCGCGGACCGCTGCCGCTGCTGGCCGGCACCGGCGGCACGACCCTGGAACTGGCCCTGCGCACCGGCCCGGACGGCCCGGTGCGGCGGATCGTGATCACCCCGCTGACCGACGAGCGGCCGATCCGCTACCAGGACTGGGTGGTCAAACGGCGCGCCCTGGTCCGGGAGTTCAGCGACGGGCGGTGCGGCTACCTGCACATCCCGGACCTCGGCGGCTCCGGCTGGGCGCAGTTCAACCGGGATCTGCGGCGCGAGCTGGACAAGCCCGCGCTGGTGCTGGACGTCCGCGGCAACGCCGGCGGCAACGTCTCCGAACTGGTGCTGGAGAAGCTCTCCCGGCAGGTCCTGGCCTGGGACTTCAGCCGGGACCGCCGACCGGTGCGCTGGCCCCGGCACGCGCCGCGCGGACCGCTGGTGGCGCTGGCCGACGAGGCCACCAGCTCGGACGGCGACGTGATCATCGCGGCGATCAAGCTGCTCGGGCTCGGCCCGGTGCTCGGCACCCGCACCTGGGGCGGGGTGGTCGGGATGACCGGGCGGCACACCCTCGGCGACGGCACCCAGATCTCGGTGCCGAAGAACGCCTCCTGGTTCGGCGGCGGGCTCGGCTGGTCGGTGGAGAACCGGGGCGTCGAGCCGGACGTGCACGTGCTGCGCACCCCGGGCGACTGGGCCCGGGGGCGCCACCCGGAGCTGGCCGCGGCCGTCCGGCTGGCCCTGGAGCTGCTGGAGGACACGCCCGCCGCGGAACCCCCGCCGGAGTCCACGCCCCGGCCGGACCTGCGCCGCCCGCCGCTGCCGCCCCGCACGGGCTGACCCCCGAACTCGAGTTCCGGGGGTCAGGGGTCGCCGCTCAGCGGGATCAGGAGGCGCCGCTCAGCCCCAGGGGTCGCCCTCGGAGGTCATGTTCTCGGCGGCACGCCGGTCAGCCTCCTCCTGGGCGAGCCGTTCCTGCTGGTCCCGGGTGCGCTCGACCTCGTTGCTGTACGCGTCGGCGGCCTCGTCGTGGGCGAGGGCGGCGCGCTGGGCGGCCTCCTGCGCCTCGGACGCGTGCTGCGGCCGGTGGAACAACCTGTCGAAGATGCCCATGACTCCTCCAAACGGAATGGACGGAAGGTCGGAATACCGGGCTGCCCCCACTCTCACACCGGGTGCCCACGGGCGCACCTTGAGCCTTTGGTCCCTGGTGGGGGCGCCCAACGGCCGTAGCCCCGGGCCTCCGGACGGGCGCACAGTGGGGCCGTCGGCGAAAATCGACGCCACCCTCTGGAGCCCGCTGTGACCGTCGCCCATCCCGGAAGCCACGCCCGGCGCACCGCCGAGGACCTGCACGACGGACCGCGCCGGCGGGTCGGCCCACTGGCCGCGCTGGACGGGCGGCTGCCCGGCGCCCACGACCTGCTGCTGATGCAGTGCCCCAGCTCGCTGCGGCCCCTCGCGGGCGGTGAACTGCCGGACTGGGCACGGGCGGTGCTGCGGGCGCACCCCTGGGTGACGGTCGGCCGGGCACCCGCCGTGGTCGGCAACCCGGTGGACCTGCCGCACCCCCAGCGCTGCACCCGGGACCCGGAGGCGGCGCCCGAACTGTGGTTCCCGGTGACCGTGCGCGGCCCGCGCCCCGGGCAGCGGCTGGACGCGCTGGCCCCCTGGGCGGCGGTGGCCCGCACGCTGCGGCCCGAGCAGCTCGTCGAACGGCGCGAGCGGCTGGCCCCCGAGCGGCTGGCCGGCATCCCGGCGCTGGCCCTGCTGCCGGAGGTCGACCGGCTGGTCGCGGACCACCGGCTGCCCTGGGGCCCGATCGGCGCGGTCGGCTACGAGCTGGGCAGCGGGGTGCCGGTGGCCGGGCCGCTCAGCCCGCTGCGGCTGGTGCTGCGCTCGCCCCAGCCGGTCAGCCGGCGCGACGCCCTCCAGCTGCGGCGGGCGCTGACCAAGCTGCCGGTGCCCGTCCAGGCCGAACTGGAGACCCGGCACGGCGCGGTCCAGCTGGCCGAGTACGCCTCCGGCGCCCACAGCCTCACCCTGCTGACCCCGGACGGGCCCCGGGAGGTCCACGACCCGTGGTTCCCCCGGGGCCCGTTCGGCTGAGCGCCCGGAGCGCCCGGAGTGGCCGGATCGGGCCGCAGGGCAAGCTCGGAGTTGGCGGTCCGGCCCGGCGCTCGTGAGGATGGGGCGTCGCCCGTCCTTCCGACCTTCCAGCCGAGGGAGCGCACCGTGCCGCACATCGCCATCGACAACGGACTGCCGGGAATCAGCGGCCTGCTGACACTGCGTCCGGACACCGCGGGCCCGCTGGGGATGCTCGCCGACGCACTGCTGCGGGCCCCGGCCCCGATGAGCCGCGGCGAGCGCGAGCTGGTCGCCGCCTACGTCTCCCGGCTCAACGGCACCCGCTTCTGCACGGGCGCCCACAGCGCCTTCGCCGCGGCCCAGTTGGACGGGGGCGAGGAACTGGTGCAGGCGGCCCTGGACGACCCCGCGGCCGCGCCGCTCACCGAGCGGATGCGGGCCCTGCTGCGGATCGCGGCGGAGGTGCAGGGGAAGGTCGGGCCGGTCTCCCAGGAGGCGGTGGCCGCGGCCCGCGCGGCCGGCGCCGGTGACACCGAGATCCACGACACCGTGCTGATCGCCGCCGCGTTCTGCATGTACAACCGGTACGTCGACGGCCTGGCCACCGAACTCCCCGAGGACCCGGGCTACTACGCCGCGGGGGCGAAGCGGATCGTCGACTCCGGCTACGGCCGGGAGGACTGAGACCGCTCCGGCTACGGCCGCGAGGACCGAGCCGCTCCGGACGGCGCCGCCGGGCGGGGCGGCGCCATCCGGCGGCGGGCCGGCAGGGCAGCACGGCGGAAGAAGCGGCCGCCCGGCCGCACCGGCAGGATGTCAGCGCTCGCGCACCGGTCCCCTGCCGAAGAGAGACACCGCCATGAGCACTTTCGCGTCGGATCAGCCGAACGCCCTGGCCGACCAGGCCCCGCCCCGCCCCGCCGCCCGCACCTCACTGTTCGTCACCGGGGACTTCCCCCGGCGCCGCTGGCTCACCCTGCTGCTCAGCGCCGCCGGCGGAGTCCTGCTGGCGTACGCCTGGAACGCCAAGCTGGTCGACGACGAGATCGGCTTCAGCAGCGCCGACGCCCTGCTCGGGCACAGTGCCCACGGCACCCCGATCACCGGGGTGCTCTCCGGCATCCTGTTCGCCTTCGTCACCGGCCTGGCCGGCTCGTTCACCGCCTGCAACATCGCGGCCTTCGGCGCGGTCGGCCCGCTGCTCGGCCAGACGCCCTCGCTGCGAGGCCGGCTGCGGCACGTCGCCCGGCCGCTGGGCTGGATCTTCGTGGGCATGGCCCCGGTCTCCGCCGGCTACGGCGCCCTGGTCGGACTGGTCGGCACGCACCTGCCGCAGTTCTCGACGGCGGCGAGCAAGGGCCTGACGCCCCGGTCGATCCAGGCGATGACGACCTTCGGCCTGATCGGGCTCGTGATGATCGTGCTCGGCCTGGCCGCCCTCGGCCTGGTCCGGGACCCGCTGGCCGGGCTCTCCCGCCGCTTCCCGAACGCACCGCTGGTGCTCGTCGGCGCCCTGATCGGCGGCTTCCTGGTGGGCCGGCCGTACCCGCTCTTCCGCGACCTCTTCCGGCACGCCGCCAACACCCACAACCCGCTCTACGGCGCCGGCGCGTTCCTGCTGCAGTCGGTCGGCAACATCGCGGTCATGGCGCTGCTGTTCGTGGTGCTCACCTACGGGGTGGGCGGCCGGCTGCAGCGCCGGCTGGCGGCCGGGCCCGCCCGGATCAGCGCGCTGACCGCCGCGGCCTTCCTGGTCGCCGGGGTCTTCACCGTCGTGTACTGGGACCTGCGGCTCCTGGGCCGGCTCGGCTACATCTGGTTCCCGTCCTCCCCCTGGTCGTAGCGCCGGTCGGCGGCCCACGCTCCGGGGGCTCAGCGGTCCTTGACCTCGATCCCCAGGGCGTGGGCGAACTGCGGTGCCAGCTCCAGCAGTTGGGTGGAGCTGATGACCGCGCCGCGCAGGCCCTGGTGGCCGTCGGCCAGGCCGAGCCGGACGGCCCCGCGCAGGTCCGTCCGGCTCAGCACCGCGCCGCGCAGCCGGACCTCCTCCAGCGTGGAACCGGGGAAGGACACCCCGGTCAGCTTCGCCTCGCCGAAGTCGACGTCGCGCAGCAGGCAGTCCTCGAAGACCACGTCCCGCAGCACGGCCGAGCGCAGGTTGACCGCCTCCAGCTTGCAGCCCCGGAACACCACCCGGCGCAGCGCCGAGCCGTAGGCGGCGACCCCGGCGAGCACCCCGCCGACGAAGGAGCTGTCCTGCCACTCGGAGTCGCTCAGGTCGCAGGCGACCCAGCGGCCGGCCTGCACCCACACCTCGTTGAACCGGGCCTGGCGCAGCTTGACCCCGCTGAGCGCGACGCCGGTGAAGGCGCACTCCAGGAAGGCCGCCCCGGCGCCCGACTCGTCGGCGTGCTCGCCGCCGTCGAAGTGCGCGGTGTCGTACCGCTCGTCGCTGCGCAGCGGCCCGGTGTGCGGGCGCAGCAGCTCGGCGTACGGGAGGTCGGCGAGCCGGTCGGGGACGGCACGGGACATGGCGGTGGCTCCTGGCGGTCGGGGCGGACGGCTTCTCGCCCGCATGCTCGCACGCGGCACCGACAACGCCCGGCAGCGGCGGCACGGCGCCTGGAACCCGCAACGCCCGGAAACGGCGATGCCCCGGACCGGCCGCGCCGAGGCGACCGGTCCGGGGCGCTCACCGCTCGGGTCAGCCGCGCGCCCAGAGCGAGTTGACGCGGCTGCGCTCGGTGCTGTTCGGGTACGGGTTGGTGCAGGAGGTGCCGGGGCCGCCGCCCGACATCAGCTCGCTGCACGGGCCGCTGTAGTGGTCCGGCAGGCCGAGCACGTGCCCGGTCTCGTGCGCCACCACGCGCACCGAGCTGTACTGCTGGTTCTGCTGGTAGTCGAGGAAGACATAGCCGCGCCCGTGGCCGTCGGTGCTGGCGTACGAACCGCGGCTGTCGTTGCCCTCGTAGTAGCGGAAGTCGGCCGCCGAGCCGGACTGCAGCTTGACGTTGGCGACCGAACTGTTCCAGATCTGCGCGGACTGGGATATCTGGTTGCGGAAGCTCGGGGCGGAGCTGGCGTCGTAGGTGACGGTGACGACCGCCAGGCCGGGGTTGGCGGCCTGCTTGGCCTTGGCGGAGGTCATCACGGCCTGGAAGAAGGCCTGGTTGTTGGCGGCCTCCTCGGCCGAGCCGGCGTAGGTCGTGGCGGTGTAGCCCTGCACGGCCGGGGCGGCCGGCGCCGCGGCGGCGGCGGTGGTGGGCAGGACCGCGAGGCCGGCCGCGAGGGCGAGGCCGAGGGTGGCGGACAGCACGGATCGCTTCATGTGGGGGCTCCGATTCCTGAGGTGTGAGTGGCCGGTTGGGGGCCGGCCCGGGGGAACACCTGGTCAACGGGTGGTGTCCCCAGAGCTTCGGGCAACCCGGTGCGTGCGCGGATGATGCCAACCGGCGATAACACCGTCCAATACCCCTGCGGCAGCGCCGAATTGAGACGCCCTTTTCCTCGCCTTGACTCAATCGTGCCCCTGGCATTCCGTTCCGACGGCGGCTAGGCTCCCGAGCGGGGAAGTACCCGGAGCGGTGGGCCGCCTGATTCCGGCCGAGCGGCCCACCGCCCCGAACCCGCCCGCCGTCCCGAATCCGCTCGCCGGGCCGCGCCGGTTCCGCGCCCCGCGGCCGTCCACCGACGGGCACGCACCCCGGTCGCGCTCGTCGCCATCGTCGACCTGCACTTGAATGCCTGTCATGTCCTTGGCGAGGCGGCGCGGTGGCGATTATGCTCCCGACGTGGAGCTCGACGTGAGACACCTCCGGGTGCTGTGCGCGATCGCCGATACCGGCAGCCTCCGCAAGGCCGCGCTCCAGCTCGGCATGACCCAGCCCTCCCTCACCACGCAGCTGCACCGCATCGAACGGGCCATCGGCGGCACCCTGTTCACCCGCGAGCAGACCGGCAGTCGGCCCACCGCGCTCGGCCACTCGGTGCTCTCCCGGGCCCGGCCGGTGATCACCGAGATGGCCGCCCTGGTGACCGCGGCCCGCCAGGAGGCCCGGGAGTCGGCCGCGCCCGGCCGGCAGCACCGGCTGCGGATCGGCAGCGTCGGCAACCGGGCGGTCGCGGCCTGGCTGCGCCGGGTGCACGAGCGGCTGCCGGACACCGACACCACCATCCACGTGGACGTCTCGGCCAGCGCGCTGCTGCGGATGGTCGCCGCCGACCAGCTGGACGTGGCCTTCGTCTACGAGAGCGAGGGCTTCCCGCTGCGGGTGCCGCCGGACGCCGAGCAGCGGGTGCTGATGGCCCGGGAGCCGCAGTTCGTCGCGCTCGCCGCCGGGCACCCGGCCGCCGCCCGGCCGGTCGTCCACCTGGCCGACCTCGCCGAGGACACCTGGATGGTCGACCCGACCGCCGACCACGAGTACGCGGCGATGCGCCGGGTGTTCAGCGAGGCCGGGCTCAACCCCCGGGTGGTGCAGGTGCGGGACAACGCCACCGCCGCCGAGCTGGTCGCCTCCGGCGAGGCCGTCCGCCCCTGCCAGCCGACCTCACTGCCCGGGCCCGGCACGGTGGTCCGCCCGGTGCACGGGGACCCGCTGGCCGTCCGGCTGCTGTTCACCTGGCGTCCGCGGGTGCTCAGCCCGCCCGCGCTGGACGCGCTGTACGGCGAGCTGCGGGCCGCCTACCTGGACCTGGCCAGGGTCAACCCGGCCTACCTGGACTGGCTGGCCCGGCACGAGCCGGTGCTGCTCGGGCGGGTCGGCTAGCCGGCCTGCGCCCGCCGGCTCTCCAGGCCGTGGATGAGCACGCCCACCGCCACCATCAGCGCGCAGACCAGGCCGGCCGCGAGCACCCCGGAGCCGCCGAGCGCGGTGCAGGCCAGCACCAGCACGGCCCCGACCGGCGCCACCGCCTGGGCCGCCGCGCCGCGCTTGGTGTGCCGGGAGTGCAGGAACCAGACGGTGACCAGGTAGAGCGCGGTCGGCACGGTGACGGTCGCGGTGGCGGCGGTCTCGGAGATGTGCGCCTTGTGCACCGCCGACTCCACCGCCACCTCCAGCCCGGTGCCGATCGCCGCCGCCGAGCCGAACACCAGGTAGTGCCCGTAGCCCCAGACCAGCGCCTGCCGGTTGGAGCGCAGGTGCTCGTGGACGGGCCGGGCGAAGTAGATCCACCAGGCCGAGAAGCAGATCAGCAGCCCGCCGACCGCCACCGGCACCAGCCGGCCCAGCCCCTCGTGCTCGTCCACCGCCGACTGCACCGCGACGGTCGCCGCCGCCACCGTCTCGCCGAGCACGATCAGGGTGAACAGCCCGTACCGCTCGGCGATGTGGTGCGGGTGCCAGGAGGTCCGCAGCCGCAGCTCGGCGACCACCGGCACGGCCAGCTCGCACAGCACCCCGATCGGGATGACGTACGGCCGGGCACCCTCCGGCAGGAACAGCACCACCACCCAGCCCGCCTGGCAGAACGTGATCCCGGCCGCGTAGCCCAGCGCGACCCGGCGCGCCAGGCCGTGCTCGCTGGCGGCCGCGCGCAGCCACTGGGTGACCATCGCCAGGCGCATCACCACGTACCCGGCGATCGCCAGGGTCAGGTCCTGCGCGGCGAACACCCGGGGCACCCCGGCGGCGAGGATCAGCACCCCGGCGATCTGCACCAGCGTGGTGACCCGGTACGGCACGTCGTCGACGTCGTACGCGGAGGCGAACCAGGTGAAGTTCATCCAGGCCCACCAGATCGCGAAGAAGGCCAGCGCGTAGCCGCGCAGGCCTTCGCCGTAGTGGCCGGCCGCGAGGGAGTGGGCCAGTTCGCGCCCGGCCTGGCCGACCGCGACCACGAAACAGAGGTCGAAGAAGAGCTCCAGCGGGGTGGCGACCCGGTGCGGCTCGTGCCGGTCGCGCGCGACCATCCGGCGCACCGGCGGCGGGTCGACGGGGGTGCGGCGGGGTGCCGCGGCGGCGGGGTCACTGGCCATCGGAGCTGCTCCGGGGTGCGGGAGGGTGCGAGCGGGGATCAGGAGGGATCCGGAGGGGGAGCCTCCCGCGCATCCTGGCAGCGGCCCGGCGCCGGTGCACGCAGCGGCACGGCACAGTGCGCGCACCGGCGCGACAGTGTGCACGCAGCGGCGCATCGGAAAGCCCGCACGCCCCGGCACTATGGACCTGAATGTCCCTTTTTTTCCTTGCCGTCAGCCGTAGTTGACGCTCCGGTGCGCGAACCGGGTGACACCTCGGCGGGTTTCCGGGCGCGCCCCGCGCGCTGCCTCGCACCCGGCCGGAGCGCCGCTAGATTCTTCCCCGGTTGGAAGAGCGCGGGCCCTGCCGGGCCCCACGACACGGGTGGCCTGCGGGCAACGCGGAAGGTCAAGGCGGGTGGCGGGACAGCGGGGGCGGCCGAGCCGATCCCCCCGCGTCCGCGCCACCGGCCTCGTGATCACCGCGCTGCTCGCCAGCGCCTGCCGTCCGGCCCGTTCCGCCCCGGCGGCGGCTACTTCTCCCAGCCGATCTTGCTGTAGTCCTCCGCCGCCAGGCCGAAGGCGCCGTAGTTGGCCAGGCCCTTGCGGGTCGCCACCACCTCCGGCCGCTGGTAGAGCTCGACGGTGTGGCCCAGCTCCCAGATCTTCGCGTCCGCCTGGTTGTAGAGCTTCGCGGCCTCCGCCGGGTCGACCGTCCCGGCCGCCTTCTTCAGCAGGTCGTCGATCTCCTGGCTGCCCAGCCGCGAGGGGTTGCTGAAGCTGTTGTCGCCCACCGGCAGCCGGAAGTTGGTCAGGCTCTTGGACAGCGGGAAGGAGTCGGTGTTGCGCCAGCTCGCGATCTCGAACTTGCCCGGGTTCACGTACTTGGTGAAGAAGTCGTTGGCGGGCACCTTGTCCAGGCTGACCTTCACCCCGGCCGCCTGCCACATCGCCACCGCCGCGGTGGCCAGGTCGATCTGGGCCTGCGGGGTGGAGTCGTTGAGCACCCAGTGCAGCTCCAGCGGCCGGCCGTCCTTGGTGCGCGGCTGACCGCTGCCGGCCTCCTTCCAGCCGGCCTCGTCCAGCAGCTTCTTCGCGGCGGCCGGGTCGAACCTGGCCCACTCGCCGGAGGTGTCCTGGTAGCCGGTCTGGTTGGGCATGAAGATGTGGTTGCCGAGCGGCTTGAACTCCACCGGCACCCCGTTGTTGGCGATCTTGATCAGCGCGGAGCGGTCCAGCGCCTTGCCGAGCGCCTGCCGGACCTTCTGGTCGGCCAGCGCGCCCGAGCCGCCGAAGGAGATGTGCACCTCGTCCCACGGGCTGGCGCTGCGGATCACCGTGTCCTTGGCGTCCTTGAGCTGCCCGTACGCGGTGGCGGTGCCGGCCGCGGCGTAGTCGATCTCGTTGTTCAGGTACGCCTGGGTCGTCGCCGACTGGGACATCACCCGGAAGGTGATCTTGTCGACCTTGGCCCTGGTGCCCCACCAGGCCGGGTCCGGGACGAGGGTCAGGGTCTGCGCGGTCTTGTCCGCCGTGCCGACCTTCAGCGCGCCCGCGGTGATCGGGATCTTCTCCACCCAGCCCTTGTTGAAGTCATCCGGGGTGGAGATGCCGGCCGCCGGCATCAGCGGGCGGAACAGGTTCTGCCAGTCGGCGTACGGCTCGGCGAAGGTGACCTTCACCTCGGTCGGATCGGCGCCCTGCTCGACCGCGGAGATCTGCTCGTAGCCGGACGGGTCGGAGACGTTGTACGCCGGGTCCTTGCCGCTGCCGGTCTGCCAGGTGGCCTTGAAGTCCTCGTAGCCGAGCTGCTTGCCGTCCGACCACTTGGCCTTGGGGTTGAGCTTGTAGGTGACCACCTGCGGCGAGGTCGAGGTGACCTTGGCGTCCACCAGGTAGTCCGGGTTGGGCAGGAACGATCCGGCGGCGTCCGTGCTGAAGAGCGAGGGCTCCAGGCTGCGCATGATCGAGACCGCGGTGCCGTAGTAGCCGTCCACCTGCAGCGGGTTCCACTGGCTGATCCACTGGTACGCCGGGAAGCGCACCTCCCCGCCGTCCTTGACCTGGTCCGCCGGCTTGGGGTTGAGGTCGTTGGCGCCCTGCCCGGGCGGCGCGCTCTTCGCCACGTCGGCCGATCCTCCCCCGCCCGAACTGCACGCGGTGACCGCCAGCGCGACGGCGACGGCGAGGGCGGTCGCCCGGCCGAGGCGGCGGGCCGTGGTGGAAGCGTCCATGAGGGTCCCCCTGGGATTGGTGACGCGGGTCGGGGCGCGCGAGGTGTGACGGGGCTTGAGCGTGGGCAGCCAATTCGGCACCGAGCGAGCAGAACGTAACAGCGGATCAGACCGGCCACCAGGGGGAGGAGCGCACAACTGATCCAAAAGTCACGCGGGGCAACATGGCCGCAACACCGCCTCAGTGCCACGGTGCTTCACTCTGACCTGCGCTTTCCCGACTCGCCCGACCTCCACACCACCTGACGCCCCGACCGGGCCCCGACCGAAGGCCACCACCCGATGCCCACCAGACGCGTCGGCCCCACCCGCACCGTGACGGGCGGCCGTTGATGCTCCGCTACCTGGCGAAGCGGCTGAGCTACTACGCGGTGCTGCTGATCGCCGCCGTCTTCCTGGCGTACGCGATATCCGCGACCGCCCTGCAGCCGCGCACCTACTTCGACGCCAAGGTCCCCCGCCCGGCCGCCGAATCGGTCGAACGCCAGCTCACCGCGCTCAACCTGAACGACCGCACCCCGGTCGTCGAGCGCTTCGGCCACTGGGCCGGCGGGCTGCTCCACGGCGACCTCGGCCGGACCATCCACGACACCCCGGTCACCGACGACTTCGGCCGCCGGGTCTGGGTCTCGCTGCGGCTGCTGCTCATCGGCAGCCTGCTCGGCATGGTCCTCGGCGTCGCGGCCGGGGCCTGGAGCGCCGTGCGCCAGTACCGGCTCTCCGACCGGCTGCTCACCGTGCTGTCCTTCGTGCTGCTCTCCACTCCGGTCTTCCTGGTCGCGCTGTTCCTCAAGAACGGCGCCATCGCCGCCAAGGACGCGGCCGGCCACGACGTCATCCCGTTCACCGGCTACGAGACCCCCGGGCTCACCGGCGGCCTCGGCACCCACCTCGCCGACTGGGCGCTGCACCTGCTGCTGCCCACGATCTCGCTGGCCCTCGGCGGCCTCGCCACCTACAGCCGCTACCAGCGCGGCACCATGCTCGACGTGCTCGGCTCCGACTACCTGCGCACCGCCGAGGCCAAGGGGCTCACCCGCCGGCAGGCGCTGCTCCGGCACGGGCTGCGCACCGCGGTGATCCCGATGTCGACCATGTTCGCCTACAGCTTCCTGGGCATCTTCACCGGCGCGATCTTCACCGAGACGATCTTCGGCTGGCACGGCATGGGCGAGTGGCTGATCCAGTCGATCAACGAACAGGACGTCAACTCCGTGGTGGCCGTCAACCTGTTCACCGCCGTCGTCGTGCTCGCCTCCGGCTTCCTCGCCGACACCCTGCACGCCGCCCTCGACCCGCGCGTGCGGTCCTGACCGGAGGTGACCTGAGATGACCACCACCGTCGCCGAGCCCTCCGCCCCGGACGCCGGGTCCACCCCGTCCCGGGCCACCGGCCGCGGCCGGCTCGTCCTCGGCCGGCTGCTCGCCGCCCGCGGCGCCGTCGCCGGGGCCGTCCTCGTCCTGCTGCTGTTCCTGCTCGCCTTCGGCGGGCCCTACCTCACGCCCTGGGACTACGCCGCCCCGGACTTCTCCGCGCTGCACCAACCCCCCTCCGCCGAGCACTGGTTCGGCACCAACGGGGTCGGCCAGGACGTGTTCGCCCAGACCGTCCGGGGGCTGCAGAAGTCGCTGGTCATCGGCCTGCTGGTGGCGCTGTTCTCCACCGTGCTGGCCTCACTGGTCGGCGCCTGCGCCGGCTACTTCGGCGGCTGGGCCGACCGCACGCTGATGTTCCTGGTGGACCTGCTGCTGGTCTTCCCCTCCTTCCTGATCATCACCATCGTCTCGGGCCGGCTGAAGAGCGCCGGCTGGATCGCCTTCGTCCTGCTGCTCGCACTGTTCAACTGGATGATCACCGCCCGGGTGGTCCGCTCGATGACCATCTCCCTGCGCGAGCGCGAGTTCGTCCGCGCCGCCCGGTTCATGGGCGTACGGCCGCTGCGGATCATCAGCCGGCACATCCTGCCGAACGTCGCCTCCTTCCTCATCATCGACGCCACCATCGCGGTCGGCGGCGCCGTGATGAGCGAGACCGCGCTCTCCTACTTCGGCTTCGGGGTCAAGGCCCCGGACGTCTCGCTCGGCACCCTGCTCGCCGCCGGGACCAGCGAGGCCCCGGTGTTCCCCTGGCTGTTCTACTTCGCCGCCGGGCTGCTGGTGGTCTTCGTCCTCGCCGTCAACCTGATCGGGGACGGGCTGCGCGACGCCCTCGACCCCACCTCCGGGGCGTCGTCCCGCCGTTCGCGCCGTTCCCGTCGCGACCGTCGTGACCGTCGTCCCGTCAGCAGCCCTCGTCCTGCCAGCCGTAGGAAGCGCCCGTGACCACCACCGTCGAAACCCCGCTGCTCGCCGTCCGGGACCTGCGGGTGGACTTCGCCGGGCCCGACGGCCCGGTCCCCGCCGTCCGCGGGGTGGACCTCACCCTGCGGCGCGGCGAGACCCTCGGCATCGTCGGCGAGTCCGGCTCCGGGAAGTCCGTCACCGCGCTGTCCGTGCTCGGGCTGCTGCCCGGCACGGCGAGCGTCAGCGGCTCGGTACGGCTGGACGGCCGGGAACTGGTCGGGCTGCCCGGCAAGGAGCTCGCCGCGATCCGCGGCCGCCGGATCGCCATGGTCTTCCAGGACCCGCTCTCCGCCTTCACCCCGGTCTACCGGATCGGCGACCAGATCGCCGAGGCGGTCCGGATCCACCAGCGGGTGGACAAGGCCGCCGCGCGCCGCCGGGCCGCCGAACTCCTCGACCTGGTCGGCATCCCGGCGCCCGACCGGGCTCTGGACAGCTTTCCGCACGAGTTCTCCGGGGGCATGCGCCAGCGCGCGATGATCGCCATGGCGGTCGCCAACGAACCCGACCTCCTGCTCGCCGACGAGCCCACCACCGCGCTCGACGTCACCATCCAGGCCCAGGTGCTGGACGTGCTGCGCACCGCCCAGCGGGAGACCGGCGCGGCGCTCGTCCTGGTCAGCCACGACCTCGGGGTGATCGCCGGGACGGCCGACCGGGTCGCGGTGATGTACGCCGGCCGGGTGGTCGAGACGGCCGGGGTGGACGAGCTGTTCGCGGCCCCGCACCACCCCTACTCGCTCGGCCTGATCGGCGCGCTGCCCCGGCTGGACGGGCGCGGCGGTCCGCTCGTGCCGATCCCCGGCACCCCGGCGCCGATGGCCGAACTGCCCCCGGGCTGCCCGTTCGCGGCGCGCTGCCCGCTGGCGGAGGAGCGCTGCTCGACGGCGGAGCCCGTGCTGGCGAGTGCGGGCGGTCCGGAGCACGCGAACGGTCATCTGTCGGCCTGCGTGCGCTCGGCGGAGCTCGCCGAGCGGCGGCCCGCGCCGGCCGAGGTCTACCCCGTCCCCGAGCTGCCCCCGGCATCCCTCCCCGGTGACCGCTCCGACCGGACCCCGGTGCTGTCGGTGAGCGGCCTCGGAAAGACGTTCCCGCTCCTCAAGGGCACGGTGTTCAAGCGCAAGGTCGGCGAGGTGTACGCGGTGGACGGCGTCGACCTCGACCTGCGCAAGGGCGAGACCCTCGGCCTGGTCGGCGAGTCCGGCTCCGGCAAGTCCACCACCCTGTTCGAACTGCTGCGGCTCGGCGCCCCGGAGACCGGCCGGATCGAACTGCTCGGCCGGGACACCGCCGCGCTCACCCGGGCCGAGGCCCACCGGCTCCGCGCCCGGGTGCAGATCGTCTTCCAGGACCCGATGGCCAGCCTCGACCCCCGGATGCCGGTCGGCGACATCGTCGCCGAACCGCTGCTCGCCCAGCGCGCCCCGCGCGAGGAGATCACCCGCCGGGTGCCCGAACTGCTGCGTCAGGTCGGCCTCGACCCGGAGCACGCCGTCCGCTACCCGCACCAGTTCTCCGGCGGCCAGCGCCAGCGCGTCTCGATCGCCCGGGCGCTCGCCGTCCGGCCCGAGCTGCTGGTGCTGGACGAACCGGTCTCCGCGCTGGACGTCTCCATCCAGGCCGGGGTGCTCAACCTGCTCCAGTCGCTCAAGGCCGAGCTGGGTCTGTCCTACCTCTTCGTCTCGCACGACCTCTCGGTGATCCGGCACCTCGCCGACCGGGTCAGCGTGATGTACCTCGGCCGGACGGTCGAGCAGGGCGAGGTCTCCGCCGTCTTCGACCGCCCCCGCCACCCGTACACCCGCGCCCTGCTCTCCGCCGTCCCGCTCCCCGACCCCGCCGCCGAGCGCGCCCGCGACCGCGTCCTGCTGGCCGGCGACCCTCCCCCGCCCACCGAGCGCCGCACCGGCTGCGTCTTCCGCACCCGCTGCCCGCGCTACGCCGCGCTCACGGCGCCGGCGGACCGGGCCCGCTGCGAGCAGGAGCGGCCGGCCCTGCTCGGCGGCGCG